>DATKFT010000055.1:0-9792 GCA_035544335.1 Pseudorhodoferax sp. | reverse complement strand
GCTGCTCGCGGCGGGCCAGAGTTCCACGATCACGGGCACCTTGGCCGGCCAGGTGGTCATGGAAGGCTTCGTGCGGCTGCGCATGAGCCCGCTCAAGCGGCGGCTGCTCACGCGCGCGCTGGCCATCGTGCCCGCGGTGGCGGTGCTGTTCCACTCGGGCGAGGCGGGCGTGCTGCAGCTGCTGCTGTTCAGCCAGGTCGTGCTGAGCCTGCAGCTGCCGTTCGCGATCGTGCCGCTGATCCGCTTCACGGGCTCGGCGCGGCTCATGGGCGCGTTCACGAGCCCGCCATGGGCGCGCCGGCTGGCCAGCGGCGCGGCGCTGCTCATCGTGGGCCTGAACGTCTGGCTGGTCGGCCAGACGCTGACCGGCGCCGACGGGCCGCAGGGCCTGGCTGCGCTGGCGCTGGCCCTGCTGGCCGCCGCGTGCGGCGCGCTGCTGTTGCATGTGCTCGTCGTGCCGCTGCGCGACCCAGGTGCGCAAAAGGAGGGTTGAGCGGAGAATCGCCAGGTCTTTCAGAACAACGAACGGCGGGCCAGGCCACACGATGGCCCGCCATCCAGCGAGGGCGCCCGAGCGCACCGCGCAGGAGAAGGAGACGATGAACGACCCCGACAAGAAACCGGGCAGGGCGCTGGCGGTCATGGACGACCGTGGCCCGGGCTCGGCGATGCAGGACCCCGGGCGCGAGCGGCAGACCATGGACGCCTGGGAGCGGCTGCTGACCGGCCAGGCGCTCGCGCCCATGGCCGTGTCCAACATCGTGCTCGCTTCGTGGCAGCGCTGCCTGCGCTCCAGCGTGGAGCCGCGCTCGCGCTCGGCGCCGCTGGCGGCCAACGGCGACGCGCTGGCGCGGCTGCGCAGCCAGCACCAGGACATGATGTGGGCGGCCCAGGGCCTGTTCGTGGCGTCCTCGCACCTGCTGTCGCACTCGGGCTCCATCATGCTGCTGACCGACCCGAGCGGCGTGGTGCTCGATGCGGCCGGCGACATGCGCACGCTGGACGCCGCGCGCTCCATCCACCTCGTGGAGGGCGCCAACTGGCACGAGGGCGTGGTGGGCACGAACGGCATCGGCACGGCGCTGGCCACGCGCCAGCCCGTGATCGTGCACGCGGCCGAGCATTTCTGCGAAGGCATCAAGCACTGGACCTGCGCGGCCGCGCCCGTGTACCGGCCCGACACGGACCAGATCATCGGCGTGGTGGACATCTCGGGCCCGCCCTCGACCTACCAGCGCAGCAACCTCGCGCTCGCGCTCGCGGCGGCGCGCCAGATCGAGGCGGTGCTGGCCGAGCGCGTGAGCCGCGACCACATCGAGCTGCTGGAGGCCTCGCTCCGGTTCACGGGGGCCGGCGAGGCGCTGGCCATGCTGGTGCTGGACCGCCACGGCACCGTGGTCCATGTGCGCGGCGTGCTGCCGGGCACGCCGCTGGGCCGCGGCGACCGGCTGCCCGGCCTCGGTGCGGGCGCCGACAGGCCGGTCGAGGAGTGGCGCCGCCTGCTGTCGGGCGAGCTGCGCCCCGAATGGCTGCACCCCGTGCACGCCGACGGCCGTGCCATCGGGGCGCTGCTGGTCGTGCCTGCGCGTGCGCGGCGTGCGCCTGCGCCGGGAGGTGGCGCGGCGGACCCCGCGCCGGTGCCGGCCGGGCAGGGCTTCGGCAAGCTGCTGGGACACAGCGCCGTGATGCGCGCGGCCATCGAGCGCGCGCAGCAGCTCAGCAGCAAGCGCGTGCCGGTGCTGATCCATGGCGAGACCGGCGTCGGCAAGGAGCTGTTCGCGCGGGCCATCCACGGCGACGAGGAGCGCCGCGGCCCGCTCGTGGTGTTCAACTGCGGCGCGACGACCAAGGAGCTGATCGGCAGCGAGCTGTTCGGCCATGTGCGCGGGGCCTACACGGGCGCCACCAACGAAGGGCGGGCCGGCCTGTTCGAGCTCGCGCATGGCGGCACGCTGTGCCTGGACGAGATCGGCGAGCTGCCGCTGGAGCTGCAGCCCGTGCTGCTGCGCGTGCTGGAGGAGGGCGTGGTGACGCGGCTGGGCGAGGCCAAGCTGCGCCGCGTGGACGTGCGCCTGCTCGCGATGACGAACCGCGACCTGCTCAAGGAGGTCGAGGCCGGGCGTTTCCGGCGCGACCTGTACCACCGCATCGGCGTCACCTCGATCCGCGTGCCGCCGCTGCGCGACCGCGGCACCGATGTCGAGCTGCTCACGCGCCACTTCAGCGCCACGCTCGCGCAGCGCCACAGCATCGCGGCGCGCAGCTTCGGGCCCGACGTGCTGGCCTACCTGGGCGCCTACGCCTGGCCCGGCAACGTGCGCGAGCTGCGCAACGTGGTCGAGAGCCTGCTGCTGACCTCGGACGAGGCATGCGTGCGCTGCAACGAGCTGCCCGAGGAGCTGCTGCTGGCCGTGGGCCAGCGCAGCGACGCCGTGGCGTCCGAGCCCGTGGCCAGCCTGGAGGAGACCGAACGCGCGGCCATCGTGCGCGCGATCAGGAACGCGCATGGCAACCTCACGCAGGCCGCGCGTGCGCTGCAGGTCTCGCGCAGCACGCTGTACCGCAAGGTCGAGCGCTACCGGCTCGAAGGGCTCGTGCACCACATGCCCGAGCCGTAGGCCGGCGGCGTCCGGCGGGACGGCCGCGGTCTCAGGCGGGGTCCGGCACGGGCTGCGTCAGGTACACGGCTTCGCGGCCCACGATGGGCTCGCGCGTGGGCATGAACACCGTGCAGTCGTCGCAGGGCGCCACGATGCGGTGCGGCCCGTCGGTGGCGATGAGCTCGCCGGCGGCAAAGCGCTCCAGGCCCACGAGCGGGCGCGTGAAGGCGAACTCCGTGGTCTGCACCAGGTGCGTCTGCAGCAGTTCGAAGCGACGCTGCGGTTCGGCCGGCGCGGGCGTCGGCGCCGGATCGGCCAGGCCGAAGTGCGCGAGGAAGTCCAGCGTGACCGCGGTGGCCAGTTCGGCAGCCGCGCGGCTGAAATGCTGGCCGCATTCCACGACCAGCGCGACGCCGGGCCCGGCGCCGTCGCTGCCGTGGCGGCCGTACTGGATCAGCGGCGTACCCGAGCCCAGGCCGCGCGGCATCAGCAGCTGCAGCGCGGGCCGGCCGATGGCCTGCGCGACCGCGGCATTGCGCGCGTAGGCGGGGTAGACCCAGAACGGCGGCACGGCCTGGCTCGTGGAGTGGATGTCCAGGATGTGGTCGGCTGCATCGACCACGCCGCGCAGCGCCCGCGCGCGCGCCAGTTCGGGGCTGTCCTCGCCGCCGTCCAGCCACTCGGCGGACCAGATGCGGTTCATGTTGTGCACGAGCTGGCGGCTCTCGTAGGGCCGCTCGGCGTCGAAGCTCTCGTAGGCGGCCACGTTGGCAAAGGCCACGGTCAGCGTGCCGATGCGCGGGCGCAGGCCGCTGTCCAGCACCTGCGTGGCCGCCACCATGCCGCAGATCTCGTTGCCGTGCGTGAGCGCATTGACGAGCACATGCGGCCCGGGCTGGCCCGAGTCGAAGCGGTGCACGTAGTCGACGCCGGTGTTGCCTTGCCGGTAGGCGGACAGGTCGCGCGGCAGGACTTCGAGCGGGGGCTGGTTCATCGGGCCATCTTACGGCGAGCCCAGCGCGCGCAGCGTGGCGGCCAGGGGCGGGGGTCCCGCCAGAATGGGTCTGGGAGCTGCTGTTGAAAATTGAATTCAAAATAGAATCCCATCCTGAAGCGGCCGCAGACCGCGGCCGCATGCCCTAGGAGACCCCAGCCGATGTCCATTCCTTCTCCCCGCCGCCAGACCCTCGCGGACCTGCTGCGGCGCACGCGCCAGCGCTACCCGGCCAAGACCGCGATCCGCTGCGGCGATGTGGCCTGGACCTATGCGCAGTTCGACGACATCTGCAGCCGCCTGGCGCAGGGGCTGGCGGGCCTGGGCGTGGTGGCCGGCGACCGTGTGGCCGTGGTGGCGCGCAACTCGCACGCGTTCGCGGCGCTGCGCTACGGGGTGGCGCGGCTCGGGGCGGTGCTCGTGCCCGTCAACTTCATGCTCAACGCCGAGGAGGTGCACTACATCCTCGACCATGCGGGCGCGACCGTGCTGTGCGTGGACTCGGCCTCGGCGCCGGTCGCGCTGCAGGCGGCGGCCGGCACGGCCGTGCGCCACCGGGTCTGGCTGCCCGGTGAAGACGCGGGCGCGCCGCTGCCCGAGCTGCTGGCGTTCGACGCGCTGCTGGCCAGCGACGGCGCGCTGCCCGATGCCGAGTTCGCCGACGACGCGCTGGCGCAGATCATCTACACGAGCGGCACCGAGTCGCGGCCCAAGGGGGCCATGCTCACGCACGCGGCCGTGATCGCCGAGTACGTGAGCTGCCTGGTCGACGCCGAGATCGCGCACGGCGACCGCGTGCTGCATGCGCTGCCGCTGTACCACTGCGCGCAGCTCGACGTGTTCCTGGGACCCTGCATCTACGTGGGCGCCACCAACGTGATCACGGGCAAGCCCACGCCCGAGAATCTGCTCGCGCTGATGGCACGCGAGCGCATCACCTCGTTCTTCGCGCCGCCCACGGTCTGGATCGGCCTCTTGCGCGCGCCGCAGTTCGATGCGAGCGACCTGTCGGCGCTGGCCAAGGGCTACTACGGTGCGTCCATCATGCCGGTGGAGGTGCTCAAGGAGATCCTGCGCCGCCTGCCGGGCACGCGGCTGTGGAACCTGTACGGCCAGACCGAGATCGCGCCCGTGGCCACCGTGCTGCTGCCCGAGGACCAGCTGCGCAAGGCCGGTTCGGCCGGCCGCGCCGCGCTGAACGTGGAGACGCGCATCGTCGACGACGCGATGCAGGACGTCGCGCCGGGCCAGGTCGGCGAGATCGTGCACCGTTCGCCGCAGCTGCTGTCGGGCTACTACCGCGACCCGGAGCGAACGGCCGCCGCTTTCGAGGGCGGCTGGTTCCACAGCGGCGACCTCGGCGTGCTCGACGCCGAGGGCTACCTCACGGTGGTGGACCGCAAGAAGGACATGATCAAGACCGGCGGCGAGAACGTGGCCAGCCGCGAGGTCGAGGAGGCGCTGTACGCCATCGAGGGCGTGTCCGAGGTGGCCGTGATCGGCCTGCCGGACCCCAGGTGGATCGAGGCCGTCACGGCCGTGGTCGTGCGCCGCCCGGGCAGCGCGCTCGACGAAGCCGGCCTGATCGCGGCGGCCGGCGCGCGGCTTGCCCACTTCAAGGTGCCCAAGCGCGTGCACTTCGTCGACGCGCTGCCCAAGAACCCCAGCGGCAAGCTGCTCAAGCGCGAGCTGCGCCGGCTTTACGAGGCTGGCTGAGCGCGCACCCGGGTCCGTGGCTTGGCCGCGGGCGCCGGGGGCTTTGCCACCGCCTGGAGGCTGGAGAAGATCGGCCCCTGCACCGCGCCGGGCATCTCCAGCGGCATGGACGCGATGCGCTTGGCCTCGGCCGGCTCCAGGCCGAAGCCGATCAGCACACAGCGCAGGATCTGCTCGGCGTGGTTCGCGCGGGTCGGTTCGGTCAGCATGGTCTCGATGCCGTAGAAGATCGCGCCCAGCACGATGTCGCGTGCCACGGGCACGCTGTCCACGGTGATCAGCTTGCGTGCGCGCGCCAGTTCCAGGTCGCGGCGCAGGAACACGTCGATCAGCTGCCCGCGTGCGGCGATGCGCGGGCCGACCTGCGTCATGAAACTGCCCCACAGCGGATAGCGCATCGCCATCTGCATGTACAGGCGCGTGCCGGCCGCAAAGCGTTCGACCGGGTCGTCCAGGTGCAGCACGAGCGGATCGACGATCTGCAGCACCTCGTCGCTCATGGCGGTGGCCAGCGCGAGCAGCAGCTCGCCGGTGGTCTTGAAGTGGTTGTAGAAGGTGCCGCGCGACACGCCCGCCGCGGCGATGAAGTCGTCGATCACGGCGAGCTCCGGCCCCTTCTCGGTGAACACCGTCAGCGCCGTCTCCAGCAGGCGCAGCCGCGTTTTCTCGCGGCGCGCGGCGCCCACGCGCACGCGGTGGTCTTCGCCTTTCTCTTCCATGGAGCTCGCAGTGTCGGTTGCCATCGGCCGCGAGCGTACACGAGTGCCCGCCACGTCCGCGCGCAGCCGTTGGATCAGGGAAACCACCTATGAAATTGTTTGAATTGTCAGTTTGACGAAAACGTCAATTTGAATAGAGTTCGATTTAGACAAACCGTCTAAACCAACATCAGGAGAAACCCATGAAGCTGCTACGCCACGGCCCCCTCGGGGCAGAGCGCCCCGGCGCGCTGGACGCCGACGGCCAGGCCCGCGACCTGTCGCTGCTGGTGCCCGACTTCACGCCCGAGTGGATGGCGCCCGACAAGCTCAGCGCGCTGGCCGCCATCGACCTGCGCAAGCTGCCTGTGGTGCCTGCGGGAACCCGGCTCGGCACGCCCGTCGCCGGCGTGCGCCAGTTCGTCGCCATCGGGCTGAACTACCGCAAGCACGCCGCCGAATCGGGTCTGGAGATCCCCGAGGAACCCGTGGTCTTCACCAAGGCGCTGAGCTCGCTGGCCGGCCCGGACGACGACATCACGCTGCCCGAGGGCGCGCAGGCCGGCGACTGGGAGATCGAGCTGGGCCTGGTCATCGGCACGCTGGCGCGCAAGGTGCCCGTGGCGCAGGCGCTCGCGCACGTGGCCGGCTACTGCCTGGCCAACGATGTGTCCGAGCGCGACTGGCAGATCAAGCGCAATGGCCAGTGGGGCAAGGGCAAGAGCTTCGACGGCTTCGGCCCGATCGGTCCCTGGCTCGTGACCGCCGACGAGCTGCCCGACCCGCAGCGCATCCCGCTGGAGCTGTCGGTCAACGGCACGGTGCGCCAGCGCAGCAACACCGCCGACATGATCTTCCCGGTGGCCGAGATCGTCTCCTACCTGAGCCAGTTCATGACCCTGCTGCCCGGCGACGTGGTGATCACCGGCACACCCGAAGGCGTGGGCCTGGGCATGAAGCCGACACCGGTGTTCCTGCGCCGCGGCGACCTCATGCAGCTCAGCGCCGGCCCGCTCGGCACGCAGCGCCAGCGCGTGGTCTGAGACCACCACCTTCCCCCAGCTTTCCTCCACTTCCCAGCGAGACAACACCGTGCGCCGCACGGTGCGGGCCCAGCCTGGCCCGCAGAACAGGAGAGACACCATGACGCTTGCGGCTCCACACCATGCCCAGCCCGCCGTGCATTCGGTCGACGAGTTCGTGCTCGAAGTGCCCGACCTCGCCGAGGCGCGCCGCTTCTACACGCACTTCGGCCTGGACGTGCGCGACGAGGGCCCCGGGCTCGCCCTGTACACCCATGGCCATGCGCACCGCTGGGCGCGCATCCTCGCGGGCCCGGCCAAGCGCCTCGCCTGGCTCAGCCTGGGCATCCATGCGGACGATGCCGGGCGCTTCGCACGGCACCTGGCGGCCCGCGGCATCGTGCTCACGGAAGCGCCGGCGGGCGCGGACGCGGGCGGTCTGTGGATCACGGGACCGGACGCGCTGCCGCTGCAGCTGCGCGTGGCCGGCAAGTGCTCGCCATCGCAGCCCGCGCCACGCGAGGCCGCGCCCGCCAACCACAACGCCGGCCGCGCGCCGAGCCGCAGCCAGGCCCTGCCGACGCGGCCGCTGTACCTCTCGCACATCCTGCTGTTCAGTGCCGATGTGGACGCCGCGCGCGCGTTCTACGAGGGCGTGCTCGGCCTGCGGCTGTCCGACCGCTCGGGCTCGGCCATCGCCTTCCTGCACACGCCGCATGGCAGCGACCACCACCTGATCGCGCTGGCCCAATCCGGCGCCGGCGGCCTGCACCACAGCAGCTGGTGCGTGCCCTCGCTCGACGCGGTGGGCATCGGCGCGCAGCAGATGGCGCAGGCCGGCTACACGCAGGGCTGGGGCCTGGGCCGCCATGTGCTGGGCTCCAACTACTTCCGCTATGTGCGCGACCCCTGGGGCAGCTACGCGGAGTACTCGTACGACATCGATTTCGTCGAGGCCGGCCAGACCTGGCCGGCCGCCGACCACCCGGGCGAAGACGCGCTCTACGTCTGGGGGCCCGAGCTGCCCGCCGACTTCATCACCAACCACGAACAGGCCGCCGCCTGAACGGCGGCCCGGAGACCCCCATGCCCCAAGACATCCCGCTCTACGACGTCGTGCAGATCGGCTACGGCCCGGTCAGCGAAATCATGGCGCTGGCCCTGGCGCGCCAGGGCCGCAGCGTGGCCGTGTTCGAACGCTGGCGCGAGCGCTTCGCGCTGCCGCGCGCCGTCTGCATCGACCACGAGCTGTACCGCGTGCTGTCGGCGCTGGGCATGGGCGATGCGCTGCCCGCGGTGAGCCACGCCGGGCCCATGTACCGCTGGTTCAACGCCGACTGGAAGGAGCTGCTCGCGATCGACTGGCAGTCCGAGTCGATCTCGGGCGGCCCGCAGGTCAACTTCGTGCACCAGCCCACGCTGGAGCAGATGTTCCACGACCAGGTCGCGGCCTGCCCGAACGTCGCGCTGCACCTGGGCTGGGAAGCGGTCGAGGCCACGCAGACCGCCGAGCATGTGGAACTCGTGGTGCGCGAGGTCGACACCGGCGAACGCCGCACCGTGCGCGCCAAATACCTGGTCGGCGCGGACGGCGCCAACAGCCTGGTGCGCGAGGCCATCGGCGCCACGCAGGAGGACCGCGGCTTCGAGGCCGACTGGCTCGTGATCGACGTGCTGCCCCACGCCGGCGTGACGCTCGACATCCCGCCCGCCGCCCAGTGGTGCAACCCCGCGCGCCCCACCACCATCGTGCCGGCGGGCGTCAAGGACGGCCGCTACTTCCGCCGCTGGGAGTTCATGCGCCTGCCCGGCGAGAGCCGTGCATCGCTCGAACACGAGGACCGGGCCTGGGAGCTGCTCGCGCCCTGGGTCACGCGCGCGCAGGCCAGCATCGTGCGGCACAAGGTTTACACCTTCCGTTCGCTGCTGGCCAACACCTGGCGCAAGGGCCGCATGCTGATCGCCGGCGATGCCGCCCATGTCATGCCGCCCTTCATGGGCCAGGGCCTGTGCGCCGGCCTGCGCGACGACTGGAACCTGGCCTGGAAGCTGGACCTGGTGCTGGGCGGCCAGGCCGACGACACGCTGCTCGACAGCTACCAGCCCGAGCGCCGCCCGCACGTGAGCGATGTGATCGACCTGTCCATGTACCTGGGCCGCATCATCTGCATGCCCGACGCGGCCCAGGCCGCCGCGCGCGACGCCGCGTTCTTGGGCGGCACGGCGGCGCCGCCGCCGGCCTTCCCCTGCCTGAGCGACGGCATCCTGCGGCGTGGGGCGGACGGTGCCGTGCAGGCCCCGGCCGGCCTGCTGAGCCCGCACGGCAGCGTGCGCGCGGGCGGCCAGACGGCGCGCTTCGACGCCGTGGCAGGGCTGGGCTTCGTGCTGGTGTCGCGCCAGGCCGCGGACCCGGCGGCCCAGGCGAGGCTCGGCGCGCGGCAGCAGGCCTTCCTCGCTGCGCTGGGCGCCCGGCACGTGGTCGTCGCCGCGGCGGACACGGCCGTGGCCGATGCGGCGGTGCTGGTCGACCTGGACCGCAAGTTCATGCCGTTCATGGACGCGCACGGCATCGACACCATGCTCGTGCGGCCCGACTTCTACCTCTATGGCGCCGTACCGCGGCCGGCGGACGTCAACACCCTGGTCGACGACCTGGCCCGCGACCTGGCCGTCCACGGCGTGCACCTCGGCGCCCGTGCCGGCGCGCGGCAGGGCCTGCTGGCGCCGGCCTGAGTCGCGCCGCCGGTGGTTCAGGCGCTGCG
>DATKFT010000054.1:0-2411 GCA_035544335.1 Pseudorhodoferax sp. | reverse complement strand
GCCCGCGCAACCGCGTGGCCGAGCGGCTGCGCGAGCTGGGCCTCAACGTGCTGACGCTGGAGTCCAGATCCCATGCCGACACGCGCCGCAACATGGAGACCGTGGCCCAGGCCATCGGCCGGCCCGGCGCGGGCGAGGCGCTGTGGGCGCGCACGGATGCGCGCCTGGCCGCGCTGCGCGAGCGGCTGCCGGCGCACTGGCAGGGCAAGCGCGTGTACTTCGAGCTGCACGGCGGCGTGGCCGCGGCCAGCGAGGCCTCGTTCATCGGCGAGACGCTGGCGCGCCTGGGCCTGCGCAACGTGGTGCCCGCGAGCCTGGGCGCCTTCCCCAAGCTGGGACCCGAGTTCGTGCTGCGCGCCGACCCGGACCTCCTGATCGTGCACGACATGCCGGGCGCGCCGCCGCTGGAGGCGCGGCCGGGCTGGCACGCGATGCGCGCCGTGCGCGAGGGACGCACCTGCCGCATTGCGGAGCCGCGCTTCGATGTGCTCGTGCGCCCGGGACCGCGCATCGACGAGGCGGCCGAAGAGGTGCTGGCCTGCCTGGCGGCCGTGGACCGGCGGCTGGCGCTCGCGCGCTGAGCGCCACCGGACCCCGCCAGGCCGTATCAGGTCTCCAGCGCCGATTCCTCGGTCGGCCCGTACAAGGCGTGCGGCTGGCCCGTGGCCACGGCCCAGTAGCGGTCGCCATAGGACCAGTGCCACCATTCGCTGGGGTAGTTGACGAAGCCCGCCTGCGTCATGGCCTCGATCAACAGGTCCCGGTTGCCGCGGGCCTCGCGGCCCATGAACTCCGACGCCGTGTAGCAGCTGCCCGATGACAGTTCATCGCTCGCATTGACCGGACTGCCCATCGGCAGCGCCTGGCCGTCCGCCGTCGCCAGCGTGAGGTCGACCGCCGCCCCCGTGGGGTGGGCCGCGACCTCGGGCGGCGCCGCGAAATGGGCGGCCAGCTCCTGCAGGTCCGCGTCCGGGGTGCTGGGGTACAGCTCGCGCAGCCGCGCGATGCGGCGTGCGAAGTAGACCCGCTGCAGCGCCAGCGGCCGGTAGCCCTCCTTGATGAGCAGGCGCAGGCCAGTCGGCAGCCGCTGCGCGGCCTCGAACAGCCGTTGTGCGACACCCTCGCGCACCTTGAGGAAGTGCACGCTGGGATTGGAGACGCCGATGCGCAGGTGGTCGGCCAGCACGGGCATGCCCGCGGCGCCCAGATCGACGAAGGGCTCGCCGGTCTCGACCAGGGGGATGCTGCGCAGACGGGGATCGAACAGTGAAATCACGGTGGTGCAGGCACGCAAGGAGGAAGGGGGAACTGCCCGGACTCGGGCCGTGCTAGGGCGCTCGCGCGTCGGCCGACCCCAGCCGGTCCACGAGGTCCGCCAGGCGGCTGGCGGAGCCGAAGGCCAGCGTGAGCCCCAATGCGCCCTGCCCGATGTTGAGCAGCACATTGGACAGCGGCGCGCGCGCGATGATGGGCATCGAGTCGGGCGTGGCGGGGCGCAGGCCTGCCCAGGCCGCAACCTCGCCGAGGTCGACGGCCTCGCCGAAGGCCTCGCGCGTGTGGCGCACGAGCGCTTCGATGCGGCCCGCATCGATGCGCGCGTCATGGCCACGGATCTCGACCACGCCGGCCACGCGCAGGCGCTGGCCGATGCGGGCATAGACGAGCTTGTGCGCCGCGTCGGTGATGTTCATGCGCGGCGCCGCGTCCGGGTCCCGGATGGGCACCGTGATGCTGTAGCCCTTGAGCGGGTACACGGGCACCGAGAAGCCCAGCTGGCGCGCCACGGCCGGGCTCTGGGGGCCGGTGGCCAGCACGAGCAGGTCGACCTCGTGGCGGCCCGCGTCGCTCTCGATGTGCGTGACGCGGCCCTGCGCCCGGTGAAAGCCGTGGACCCGGTTGCCCAGCATGAAGCGCACACCGCGCGCACGCAGGCGCGTCTCCAGGTTGCGGCACAGCGCCAGGCTGTCGATGGCGCATTCGCTGGGGGTGTGGATCGCGCCCGCGATGCGGCCACGCATGCGCGCGAGCGCGGGCTCCAGGCGCAGGCATTCGTCTTCGGAAACCGATTGCTGCGGCGGCCCGTGCGGGGCCTGCATGGCCATCTGGGCCCGGGCCTTGGCCAGTGCTGCGGCATGCGGCAGCACCACGAGCTTGCCGCGCTGCGAGAAGCCCAGCGCGGCATGGTCCGTGCCCTGCAGCCAGCGCTCGGTCTCCTGCCGGCTGAGCTGGCCCAGCGCGAGCAAGGCCAGCGAGCTGCTGTCGGCCCGCGCGCGCGTGCAGCACTGCAGGAAGCGCAGCATCCAGAGCCACTGGGCCGGCTCCATGCGCGGCACGATGCGCAGCGGCGCATTGCGCGCGAACAGCAGCTGCGGCAGTTCCGCGAGCAGGCCGGGCTGCGCGAGCGGCGCCAC
>DATKFT010000053.1:0-1698 GCA_035544335.1 Pseudorhodoferax sp. | reverse complement strand
ACGTGAGCTGGCAGCCGCGCACCGTGCCCGGCCAGCCGACGCCCGCGCCGCAGACCCTGGTGGCCGACCGCGTCGTGAACTGCATGGGCTTCGAATTCGACTGGCGCCAGATCGAGGACCCGCTCGTGCGCCAGCTCGTCGCGCGCGGACTCGTGCAGCCCGACCCGCTGGGCTTCGGCGTGCAGGCCACGCGCGAGACGCATGCGCTGCGCGACGCGGCCGGCCAGCCCCAGCGCGGGCTCTATGCCGTGGGCCATGCGCTGCGCGGCCTGATCTGGGAGTCCAACGCCATCCCCGAGCATGTGCCGCAGGCCGGCCTCGTGGGCCGCACCGTCGTGCAGCGGCTGTCGCTGACGGCCACGGCGGCGGCGCTCGCGCGCAGCTTCGCACGTGCCGCCGCGGCGTCCGACGAAGAGGGCGCGCTGCGCCGCGAGAACCTGCAGGCCGCGCACCGCGCGGGCCTCACGGCGCTGGCCGTGCCGCGCCACCTGGGCGGGCTGGACCTGCCGCTCGCGCAGGTCGTGCCCATCATCGGCGAGATCGGCCGCGGCGATCCGTCCACGGGCCTGATCCTGCTCATGCAGACCTTCCACCACCGCGCCATCGTGCAGAACCCGCACTGGCCGAAGGCGCTGCGCGAGACCGTGCTGCGCGCTGCGGCCGAGCGCGGTGCGCTGGTCAACGCGCTGCGCGTGGAGCCCGAGCAGGGCAGCCCCGTGCGCGGCGGCCTGCCGGCCACGCTGGCGCGCCGCGTGGAGGGCGGCTGGCGCATCAGCGGGCGCAAGCTCTACTCCACGGGCGCGCAGGCGCTGGACTGGGGCCTGGTCTGGGCCGGCACCGACGAGGCCAGCCCGCGCGTGGGCGAATTCCTGGTGCCGCTGGACAGCCCCGGCGTGCGCATCGACCCCACCTGGAACCACATCGGCCTGCGCGCGAGCGGCAGCCACGACGTGGTGTTCGAGGACGTGTTCGTGCCGCTGGACCATGGCGCCGACCTGCGGCCTTTGGCGCAGTGGTCCAACTCGGGCAGCGACCTGGGCGCCTGGCTGCCGCTGATGCTGGCCGCGCTGTACGACGGCGTGGCGCGCGGCGCGCGCGACTGGCTCGTGCAGTGGCTGCAGGCGCGCCAGCCCAGCAACCTGGGCAAGCCGCTCAGCGCGCTGCCGCGCTTCCAGTCCGGCGTGGGCGAGATCGACGCCTGGCTGCAGGCCAACGCCGCGCTGCTGCAGCGCCAGGCCGCGGCCTCCGCGGCCGACGGGGCCGGTGCGGCGCTGGTCAAGTACACCGTGTCGCGCGGCGCCATCGCGGTCGTCGACAAGGCGCTGGCGCTGGCCGGCAACCACGGGCTCACGCGGCACAACCCGCTGGAGCGCCATTTCCGCGACGTGCTGTGCAGCCGCGTGCACCACCCGCAGGACGACCTGATCCTCGAAGGCGCAGGCCGCCACGCGTTCTCTTCCACCTTGCAATCCCTCACCGCATGACCACCCAACGCTCCCGTCTTTCGCTGCTGGCCACCCTGTTGCTGGCGGCCGGCCTCTCGTTCAGCGCGCAGGCGCAGACCGCCACCAAGCTCAAGATCGGCACCTTCGGCGGCCCCTTCGAGCAGGTCACCGACGCGGCCGCGCGCGCCGGCAAGCGGCTGGGCCTGGACATCACGCCCGTGATCTTCAGCAACGCCGTGCTTCCCAACGAGGC
>DATKFT010000052.1:0-9779 GCA_035544335.1 Pseudorhodoferax sp. | reverse complement strand
CATAAGCATCTGCCTTTTTATTATTTGCAAAATGGATGATGAGTGGATCATCATTCGCATCTCAGATAGTGAATGCGATGGATATCCGCCAACTCGAAGCCTTTGCCGCCGTCATGTCCACCGGGAGCATGACGGGCGCGGCGCGCCTGCTCGAGCGCTCCCAGCCGGCCGTCACGCGCCTGGTCCATGAACTCGAGGCCACCACGGGCTATGCCTTGTTCACGCGGCACGGGCCGCGCGTGACGCCCACGCAGGAGGGCTTTCTGCTCTTCGAGGAGGTCGAGCCCCTGCTGGGCAGCTGGCGCCAGCTGCGCGTGCGCGCCACCGAGATCGGCCAGGGCGGCGAGCCGCTGCTGCTGGCCGCCACCTCGGCCGTGGCCGTGGGCCTGTTGCCCCAGGCCCTGCGCGCGCTGGAGCGGGACCTGGGCCCCGCGCCCGTGCGCCTGCACAGTGCAGCACCCGAACGCGTGCTGCAGGCCGTGCTGAGCGGCGCCGTGCAACTGGGCATGGCCAGCCTGCCGCTGGAGCACCGCGGCCTGCAGCTGCTGTGGATCGCCCAGGCGCCCTGCGTGGCCGTGCTGGCCGAGACCGACGCCCTGGCCGCCAGCGCCACGCTGGACCCCGCCGCGCTGGCCAGCCAGCGCATCATCACGCTGGCCAACCCCTACCGGCTGCGCAGCCGCATCGACCAGGTGCTGGGCAGCGGCCGGGCCGGCGTGATCGAGACCAACTCGTCCGTGAACGCCATCGCGATGGCGCGCGCCGGCCTGGGCATCGCGCTGCTGGACCCCTTGACCGCCCACGGCATGCCGCTGGCCGGCGTCTGCGTGCGCCCGCTGGCCGCCGAGATCCCCTTCTTCTTCGGCGCGATCGCGCAGCAGGGCCGCCCGCTGGGCCGCCGGCCGCAGGCGCTGGCCGATGCGCTGCTCGCGGCCGCGGCCGCCGTGCCGGGCTTCCAGCAGCACCCCGCCTCGGCCCACACCGAGCTGCTGCAGAACGCCCACGCCGAACTCCCCCGGCCCTGACCCCATGACAACGACATTCCCCACCCCCAACGGCCTGGCCGCCCTCGAGCAACGCCTGCGCCAGGACCTGGCATGGCTGGCCCTGCCCGCCAAGCGCTGGGTGCCGCCCAGCGCACGCGAGGGCCAGAGCGTGCTCGACGTGGCCATCGTCGGCGGCGGCATGGCGGGCCTGGCGCTCGCGGCCTCGCTCCAGCACCTGGGCCTGCAGGCGCCCGTGTTCGACCAGGCCCCGGCCGGCTTCGAAGGCCCCTGGGCCACGACCGCGCGCATGGAGACGCTGCGCTCGCCCAAGGAGCTGACCGGCCCCGCGCTGGGCCTGCCCGCGCTGACCTTCCGCGCCTGGTTCGAGGCGCAGTTCGGCCTCGCGGCCTGGCAGGCGCTGGACAAGATCCCGCGCCTGCAATGGATGGACTACCTGCGCTGGTACCGCGCCGTGCTGGGCCTGGACCTGCGCAACCGCCAGCGCGTGCAGGCCGTGCGCCCGCGCGCCGACGGCGTGGTGGCGCTGGACCTCGTCGACGAGGCCGGGGGCGGCCGCGTCTACACCGTGCTGGCCCGCCATGTGGTGCTGGCCACGGGCCGCGACGGCCTGGGCGGCCCCTGGGTGCCGGACTGGGCCCACGCCCTGCCGCGTGCGCGCTGGGACCATTCCGCCCATGTCTGGGACGGCGCGGCGCTGCACGGTCGCCGCGTGGCCGTCATCGGCGGCGGTGCCTCGGCCATGGACGCCGCGGCCACCGCGCTGGAGGCCGGCGCCGCGCGCGTGGACATCCTGATCCGCCGCCGCGAACTGCCGCGCATCAACAAGGGCAAGGGGGCCGGCAGCCCCGGCATGTCGCACGGCTTCGGCGGGCTGCCCGACGCGTGGAAATGGCGCCTGCGCCACTACCTCAACGCGCAGCAGGTGCCGCCGCCGCAGGGCAGCACCTTGCGCGTGTCGCGCCATGCGAACGCCTTCTTCCACCTGGGCGCAGGGGCTCTCGGTGCCAGCCTGCGGCCCGACGGCGCGCTGCGCGTGGACACGGCCAAGGGTCCGCTCGTGGCCGACCACGTGGTCTTTTGCACCGGGTTCCGCACCGACTGGGCGCAGCGGCCCGAGTTCGCGGCGCTGCGGCCCCATGTGCGGCTGTGGCAGGACCGCTTCGCCGCGCCCGCGGGCGAGGACGACGCCGAGCTGGCCGAGTCGCCCGACCTGGGCCCGCTGTTCGAGTTCCAGCAAAAGCAGCCCGGCGCCTGCCCGGGCCTGGAGCGCGTGCACTGCTACAACTACGCAGCCGCGCTGTCGCAGGGCGCCGGTGCCGGCGACATCCCGCAGATCACCGACGGCGCGCAGCGCCTCGCGCGCGGCCTGGCCGCGCAGCTGCTGGCCGAGGACATCCCCGCGCACTTCGCCAACATGCAGGCCTACGCCGAGCCTGAGCTGCAGGGCCATGAGTGGACCGAGGCGGCGTTCCCGGTCTACAGCGAAGGCAGTTCCACATGACCAGCTGGCTGCTGCGCCGGCTCGGCCAGGCCCTGCTCGTGGTGCTCGCGATGACGGTCATCGTCTTCGTGGGCATGCACGCGATCGGCAACCCGGTCGACCTCCTGATCGGCGACGACATGAACCAGGCCGAGCGCGCGGCCGCGATCGCGCGCCTGGGCCTGGACCAGCCGCTGTGGCGCCAGTACCTGGCTTTCCTCGAAGGCGCGCTGCGCGGCGAACTGGGCAAGAGCTTCGTCTACAACGAAGACGCGATCCGGCTGATCCTGCACCGGCTTCCGGCCACGCTGGAGCTGGCCGTCGCGGCGCTGCTCATGGCCGTGCTGATCGGCGTGCCGCTGGGCCTGTTCGCGGGCATGCGGCCCGAGCACCCGCTCTCGCGCGTGGTCATGACGACCAGCATCGTGGGCTTCTCGCTGCCGGCCTTCTGGGTCGCGCTGATGCTGATCATGGTGTTCAGCGTGCAGCTGGGCTGGCTGCCGGCCGGCGGGCGCGGCGCCACGCGCGAACTGTTCGGCGTGTCCTGGTCCTGGCTCACGGGGGACGGCCTGCAGCACCTGCTGCTGCCGGCCTTCAACCTCGCACTGTTCAAGATCTCCATGGTGCTGCGGCTCACGCGGGCCGGCGTGCGCGAGGTGCTGCCGCTGGACTACGTGAAATTCGCGCGCGCCAAGGGCCTGTCGCCGCTGCGCGTGATGCTGGTCCATGTGCTGCGCAACACGCTGATCCCGCTGGTCACGGTGCTGGGCCTGGAACTGGGCTCCACGATCGCCTACGCGGTCGTGACCGAGACCATCTTCGCCTGGCCCGGCGCCGGCAAGCTGATCCTGGACAGCATCAATGCGCTGGACCGGCCCGTGGTCGTGGCCTATCTCATGGTGGTGGTGGTGATCTTCGTGACGCTGAACCTGGTGGTGGACGTGCTGTACCGCCTGCTGGACCCGCGCGTGCGGTTGGAGGGGGCCCGATGAGCGCCATGACGAGAGGCCCCACGCAGTGGGGATCGGCACAGCGAACGGGCCTGGATGCCGACGACGCACCGATGGCACCCGCACAAGCTGTCGGAGGCATCCGATGAGCCGCGCCGGGCCGCCCCAAGAGGCGAAGGCCCCCTCGGGGGGCAGCGAAGTACACGCAGTGACGAGCGTGGGGGTCAGGTCTGCACGCGAAGACTCCCTGTGGTGGCGCACCGCCGGCGACTTCCTGCGTTCGCGCACGGCCGTGTTCGGCCTCGTGGTGCTCGCGCTCGTGGTGCTGGCCGCGCTGGCCGCGCCCTGGATCACGCCGCAGAACCCCTACGACCTCGTGCAGCTGGACGTGCTGGACGCGCGGCTCGCGCCCGGCGCGCGCAACGGCCTGGACAGCTTCACCTACTGGCTGGGCACCGACGGCCAGGGCCGCGACCTGTACTCGGCCATCGTCTACGGCCTGCGCATCAGCCTCGTGGTGGGCGTGGGCTCGGCGCTGATCGCGGCCGTGGTCGGCACGCTGGTCGGCCTGCTGTCGGCCTATGCCGGCGGGCGCGTGGACGCGCTGCTCATGCGCCTGGTCGACCTGCTGCTGTCGTTCCCGACCATCCTCATGGCGCTCATGATCCTGGCCTACCTGGGCAAGGGCATCGGCAATGTGGTGCTCACGCTGGTGCTGCTGGAATGGGCCTACTACGCGCGCACGGCACGCGGCCAGGCCCTCGTGGAAACGCGGCGCGAGTACGTGGACGCGGCGCGCGGCCAGGGCATTCCGCGCTGGCGCATCCTGGTCGGCCATGTGCTGCCCAACTGCCTGCCGCCGCTGCTCGTGATCGGCGCGCTGCAGGTGGCGCGCGCCATCACGCTGGAGGCCACGCTGTCCTTCCTGGGCCTGGGCGTGCCCATCACCGAACCCTCGCTGGGCCTGTTGATCTCCAACGGCTACCAGTACCTGCTGTCCAACGAGTACTGGATCAGCGTGTTCCCCGGCCTGGCCCTGCTGGCCACCATCGTCGCGATCAACCTGGTGGGCGACCACCTGCGCGACGTGCTGAACCCGAGGTTGCAGAAATGAGCGAAAGGACGAGGGGCCCCGCCTGCGGGGATCGGCCCAGCGAATTCTGCATGGGCGCCGACCACACTGCGGTTGTTCCGGCAGGTCCGGACGGAGGCGCCAAATGAGCGCCGCCGAGCTTCCCGTCCTGGAACTGCGCGACCTGCGCACGCGCTTCCACACGCGCGACGGCGTGCTGCCCGTGGTCGACGGCGTGTCCTTCAGCCTGCAGCGCGGCCAGGTGCTGGGCCTGGTCGGCGAATCGGGCTCGGGCAAGTCGGTGACCGGCTTTTCCATCATGGGCCTGGTCGATGCGCCTGGCCGCGTGGAAGGCGGCCAGGTGCTGTTCCAGGGGCGCGACCTCGCGCAGATGGGCGACAAGGAACTGCGCCAGCTGCGCGGCAACCGCATTGCCATGGTCTTCCAGGACCCCATGGCCACGCTGAACCCCGTGCTGCGCGTGGACACGCAGATGGTCGAGGCCGTCCTCGCGCACCGCCGGGTCGGCAAGGACCAGGCGCGGCGCGAGGCCGCCGAGGCGCTGACGCTGGTCGGCATCCCCAGCCCCGAGGAGCGGCTGCGCGCCTACCCGCACCAGCTGTCGGGCGGCATGCGCCAGCGCGTGGCGATCGCGATTGCGCTGCTGCACAAGCCCGACCTCATCATCGCGGACGAGCCGACCACGGCGCTGGACGTGACGATCCAGGCACAGATCCTGTCGGAGATGCAAAGGCTCGTGCGGGACAGCGGCACCGCGCTGATCTGGATCAGCCACGACCTGTCCGTCGTGGCGGGCCTCGCGGATGCCGTGGCCGTGATGTACGCCGGCCGCATCGTCGAGATCGGCCGCGTGGACGAGGTGCTCGACCGCCCGCAGCACCCCTACACCCAGGGCCTGATCGCCAGCCTGCCCAGCGCCAACCGGCGTGGCGCGCGGCTGCGCCAGATCCCCGGCATGGCGCCGCACCTCGCGCGGCTGCCGCCCGGCTGCGCGTTCGCGCCGCGCTGCGACCGCGCCACCGCGCAATGCCAGGTGGCCATGCCCGAACTGCAGTACCCGCGCGCCGAAGCCCCCAGGCACGGCGTGCGCTGCATCCATCCAGGAGAAGCCGCATGAGCGCGCTGCAGAATGCCGCAGACAACGCGGTCCCGCTCGTCGACCTGCGCCGGATCTCCATGCGCTTCGGCGAGCGGCCCGAAGGCGCCTTTTCGCGCGGCCTGCGCCGGCTGGGCCTGGGCGACACCCCGGCCATCACGCACGCGGTCGACCAGGTCGACCTGGCCGTGCGCCCGGGCGAGGTCGTCGGCCTGGTCGGCGAATCGGGCTGCGGCAAGTCCACGCTGGGCCGCATCGCGGCCGGCCTCCTGAGTCCCAGCGCGGGCGAAGTCCTCGTCGACGGCCGCCCGCTCGCCACGCTGGACGCCAAGGCCCGTTTGCAGGCCCGGCTGCGCGTGCAGATGGTGTTCCAGGACCCGTTCGGCAGCCTGAACCCACGCCTGCGCGTGGCGCGCATCGTCGGCGAGGCCGCGCGCCTGCACGGCCTGACCGATGCGGCCGGCGAGGACGACTATGTCTGCGCCCAGCTCACACGCGCCGGGCTCGACCCTTCCCTGCGCCACCGCTACCCGCACCAGTTCAGCGGCGGGCAGCGCCAGCGCATCGGCATCGCACGCGCGCTCGCGGTGCAGCCCGCCATGCTGGTCAGCGACGAGGCCGTGGCCGCGCTCGACGTGTCCATCCAGGCGCAGATCCTGAACCTGTTCATGGACCTGCGCGCGCAGCTGGGCCTGGCCTACCTGTTCATCAGCCACGACCTGGGCGTGATCGAGCACCTGTCGGACCGCGTGGTCGTGATGTACCTGGGCCGCGTGGTCGAGAGCGCGCCCGTGGCCGAGCTGTTCGCGCACCCGCGCCACCCCTACACGCGCGCGCTGCTGCAGGAGATCCCCAAGATCGGCGCGCGGCGCACGCAGTTCACGCCGATCCGCGGCGAGATCCCGAGCCCGCTCGCGCCGCCCAGTGGTTGCCACTTCCATCCGCGCTGCCCGCACGCCATGCCGCGCTGCCGCACCGAGGTCCCCAGGCTGCGCGGCATCGCCGTGCAGCACCTGAGCGCCTGCCATCTCGACGACGACACCGTTTCCGCCTCCTGACCCATCCGACGCACGAAAGGACCCGCATGCGCAAGCACCTCCTCCTCCCCCTGCTGGCCGCCGCGTTGCTGGCCGCCCACGGCGCGCAGGCGCAGCAGAACAAGCTGACCATCGCCTTCGCCGACCCGGTCTCCTCGGTCGATCCGCAGCTCAACAACCATGCGGGCGACCGCTCGCTGGCCCTGCACTTCTGGGACTCCATCGTCTCTTCGCGCGACGGTGGCAAGCTCGATCCGGGCCTGGCCGCGAGCTGGAAGGCGCTGGACGAGACGACCTGGGAATTCAAGCTGCGCACCGACATCCAGTGGCAGGACGGCAAGCCCATGACGGCCGACGACATCCTGTACTCGTTCCAGCGCGCGCGTGCCGTGCCGGGTTCGGTCGCCTCGTATGCGGGCGCGCTGCGCACGGTGGCATCCGTCACGGCCAAGGACGCGCACACCGTGATCGTCAAGACCACCGGCCCCAACCCCATGCTGCCGCTGGAGCTCGCCTCGGTCTACATCGTCAGCAAGCACGTGGGCGAGAAGTCGCAGACGGCCGACTACAACGCCGGCCGGGCCGTCATCGGCACCGGCCCCTACAAGTTCGTCTCGTACACGCCGGGCGACCGCACGGTGTTCGAGCGCAGCACCAGCTACTGGGGGCCCAAGCCGCTTTGGGACAGCGTGAGCTACCGCTTCATCAACAACGGCGCCGCGCGCACGGCCGCGCTCTTGGCCGGCGACGTGGACGTGATCGACAAGGTCGCCGTGACCGATGTGGACAAGCTGCGCAAGACGCCCTCCGTCAGCGTCTACACCTACCCCGGCCTGCGCGTGCTGCTGCTGCAGCCCAGCCTGCGCGCCGGCAGCAACGAGTTCATCACGGACAACGCCGGCAAGCCGCTCGAGAAGAACCCGCTGCAGGACCTGCGCGTGCGCCAGGCCCTGTCGGTCGCGATCAACCGCAAGGCCATCGTCGACCGCGTGCTGCAGGGCACGGTGACCGAGGCCAACCAGTGGATGCCCAAGGGCAGCTTCGGCTACAACCCCGAGGTCAAGGACATCGCCTACAACGCCGAGCAGGCCAAGAAGCTGCTGGCCGAGGCCGGCTACCCGCAGGGCTTTTCGATCAGCATCCACGTGCCGGGCGACCGCTACCCGCAGGCGCCCGAGAGCGTGCAGGCCGTGGCGCAGTTCTGGTCGCGCATCGGCGTGAAGACCAAGGTCGAGGTCGTGCCATGGTCCGTGTACTCGGCCCGCGCCGGCCGCAACGAGTTCGCCGTCAGCGTGATCGCCTGGGGCAACGGCACGGGCGAGGCCGGCTACGGCCTGCTGCAGACCCTGGCCACGCACGATCCCAAGCGCGGCCGCGGCATCAACAACTGGGGCCGCTACAGCAACGAGCACGTGGACAAGGCGCTGGACGCCGCCACGGTGGAGTTCGACGCACGCCGCCGCGAGGCCGTGTTCCGCCACGCCGCCAAGCTCGTGACCGACGATGTGGGCCAGATCCCGCTGTTCCACTACAAGAACATCTGGGCCGCCAAGAAGGGCCTCAAGGTCGAGCCGCTGCTGAGCGACCGCACGACGGCCATGCAGGTCACCCGCACGGGCAACTGAGGCCATGCTGCACGCCACCCCGGCCGACGCGCTGATCGACCAGCCGCGCCGCATCGCGGCCGACGGCCTCGCGCCCGGTGAAGAGGTGCTGCTGAGCAGCCGCACCGTGCGCGGCCCCGGCACCGTGTGGACCGCGCAGCTGCGGCTGCGCGCCGACGCGCAGGGCACGGTGGACCTGGCGCGCGACGCGCCGCTGCAAGGCAGCAGCTACGAAGGCGTCGCGCCCATGGGCCTCATCTGGTCGCAGGCGCCCGAGCGCGCCGGCGCGCCGCGCGAGGTGTTCGCGGCCGAGCCGGCCGCGCCGCTCGTCACGCAGCTCAGGCTGCAACGCGCCGACGGCAGCACCTGGCACGCCGAGTTCGTGCAGCGCCTGGCCGGCCCCGGCGTGACGCGGCGCGAGGTTCGCGAAGTCCGCGAGGTGGGCGACCAAGGCCTGTCCGCCACGCTGTTCCTGCCGCCCGGCCCGGGCCCGCACCCGGCCGTCATGGTGCTGAACGGCTCGGGCGGTGGCATCAACGAGCCGCGCGCCGCGCTCTACGCCTCGCACGGCTACGCGGCGCTGGCGCTGGGCTATTTCAAGTCGCCGGGCCGGCCCGACCACATCTCCGACACCCACCTCGAGTACTTCGAGACCGCATTGCGATGGCTGCACGCCGAAGTCCGCCCGCTGGGCGGCTTCGTCGCGCTGTCGGGCCAGTCGCGCGGCGGCGAGCTCGTGCTGCTGCTGGGCGCGCTGTTCCCCGAGCTGGTCTCGGCCGTGATCGGCTACGTGCCGGGCGCCGTGGTGCACAGCGCGCAGAACGCCTGCAACCCGGCCAACGGCCCCGACAGCCGCAACGGCCCGGCCTGGATCCTGCGCGGCCAGCCGCTGCCGCACCTGTGGCAGAACAACCGCACGGCGACCTGGGCGCCCTGGGACGAGGGCCCCGAGCCACGCCGCCACGCCAATGCGCTGCTGACGGCCCTGCAGGACCCCGACGCCGTGGAGCGCGCGCGCATCCGCGTGGAGCGCATCCGCGGGCCCGTGCTGTTGCTCTCGGCCAGCGACGACGGCTCCTGGCCCTCCAGCCTCTATGGCCGCATGGTGGCCGAGCGGCTCGCCGCGCTGGACCACCCCTGGCCTGTGCAGCACCTGGACTTCGAAGGCGCGGGCCACTCCATCGTGTTTCCCACCGTGCCGACCACGCAACTCGTCTACGCGCACCCCGTGTCCGGCCGCCTGAGCACCACGGGCGGCGCGCCCGCCCCGAACGCGCATGCCGACGAAGCCTCCTGGGCCGGCGTGCGCGCCTTCCTGCAACAGGCCACCCAGCATCTGCGGAACCCGCCATGACCACCACCACCCCTGACCTCATCGACGCACTGGTTCCGCTGGCGCCAGAAAGCAGCACCCACGCCGTGCGCCACCAGCGCTACAAGGTCGTCGCCGCCACCCAGGGCAGCTACGACAGCCTGTTCGACCCGGCGCTGCCCGGCCTCTCGCTGGCCGAG
>DATKFT010000051.1:0-2279 GCA_035544335.1 Pseudorhodoferax sp. | reverse complement strand
GCGCCGCGTGCTGCGTGGCTTCTACGACGCGGCCGTGGGCGCCAGTCTGCACAGCGCGCTGACGGGGCCCGCCCCCTTCGCCGAGCGGCTCGTGCATTTCTGGGCCAACCACTTCGCGCTGTCGGTCGGCGAGGCGCCCGTGACGGGCCTGGCCGGCAACTTCGAGGCCGAGGCCATCCGGCCCCATGTGCTGGGCCGCTTCGAGGACATGCTGCTCGCGGTCGAGCACCATCCGGCCATGCTGCTGTATTTGGACCAGGCCCGTTCGGCCGGTCCGGACAGTCCCGTCGCCCTGCGTGCCCAGGCCAAGGCCGGCGGCGCGCGGCGCGGGCTCAACGAAAACCTCGCGCGCGAGATCCTGGAGCTGCACACGCTGGGCGTGCACGGCGGCTACACCCAGCAGGACGTGGGCGAACTCGCGCTGGCACTGACGGGCTGGACCGTCGCCGGCCTGCGGCCGGGCCAGCCGGACAGCACCGCGGGCTTTCGCTTCGATGCCGCGCAGCACCAGCCCGGCCTGCGCCGCGTGCTGGGCCGCGGCTATGCCGATGACGGGCTGGCCCAGGGCACGGCCGTCCTGCGCGACCTGGCCAGCGCGCCGGCCACGGCGCAGCATGTGGCCACCAAGCTCGCGCGGCATTTCGCCGGCGACGCGCCGCCCACCGCGCTCGTGGACCGGCTCACGCTGGCCTTTCTGCGCAGCGGTGGCGCGCTGCCGGCCGTCTACCGCGCGCTCGTGGAGGCGCCCGAACCCTGGGCCGCGCAGCCGCTCAAGTTCAAGACACCCTGGGAATGGCTGGCCTCGGCGCTGCGCGCGCTGGACCGCCATGACCTGCAGGGCCTGGCCCCCGTGGCCCTGCTCGACAGCCTGGGCCAGCCGGCCTGGCGCCCTGGCTCGCCCGCGGGCTGGGACGACACGGCCGCGACCTGGGCCGCGCCCGACGCGCTGGTGCGCCGCGTGGAGCTGGCCCAGCGCCTGGCCGCGCGCAGCGCCGCCACCACCGATGCGCGCACGCTGGCGCCGCTGGTGCTGCCCGGCACGCTGAGCGCGGCCACACGTGCCGCACTCGCACGCGCCGAGAGCCCGCGCTCGGCACTGGCCCTGTTGCTGGTGTCGCCCGATTTCCTGCGGAGATGAATCCCATGACCAGCCGCCGTACCCTGTTGCGCCAGAGCGCCTTCGCCGCCGCCTGGCTGGCCGCCCCCGGCCTGCTGCTGGCCCAGGCAGACACGCCGCGCCGCCTGGTGTTCGTGCTGCAGCGCGGTGCGGCCGACGGCCTGCACACCGTCGTGCCCTACGCCGACCCGGACTATGCGCGCCTGCGCGGCGCGCTGGCCCTGGACCCGGCCGAGACCATCCGCCTGGACGGCAGCTTCGCGCTGCACCCGGCGCTGCAGCAGATCGGCCAGCTGCACGCGCAGGGGCAGGCGCTGTTCGTGCACGCCGTCGCCTCGCCCTACCGCGAACGCTCGCACTTCGACGGCCAGAACGTGCTGGAGACCGGCGGCAGCGCGCCGAACCAGCTGCGCGACGGCTGGCTCAACCGTCTGCTGGGCCTGCTGCCGCGGCGCGGCAAGGAGGCCGTGGCGCTCGCGCCCATGGTGCCGCCCACCCTGCGCGGCCCCTACGCCGTGGCCTCGTATGCGCCCTCCAGCCTGCCGCCGCCCGCCGACGATCTGCTGCTGCGCGTGGAGCAGCTGTACGCGGGCGACGCGCAGCTGCACGCGCTGTGGTCGGCCGCGATGGACGCGCGCGGCATCGCCTCGGCCAGCGCGCTGGCCGGCGGCCGCGCACGCCAGGACGCTGCCGCGCTGGGCCGGCTGGCCGCGGGTTTCCTGGCGCGCGCCGACGGACCGCGCATCGCCATGGTCGAGACCGAGGGCTGGGACACGCACCAGGGCCAGGCCGCACGCATGGCCACGCAGCTGCGCGCGCTCGATGCGCTGGTCGCCGCGCTGCGCGACGGCCTGGGCCCCGTGTGGCAGCACACCGCCGTGCTCGTGGCCACCGAGTTCGGCCGCACCGCCGCCGTCAATGGCACGGGCGGTACGGACCATGGCACGGCCAGCGCCGCGCTGCTGCTGGGCGGCGCCGTGCGCGGCGGCCGCGTGCTGGCCGACTGGCCGGGCCTGGCCCCCGCGGCGCTGTACGAAGGCCGCGACCTGCGGCCCACGCTGGGCCTGGACGCGCTGTTCGCGGCCACAGCGGCCGAGTGCTTCGGCCTGGACCCCGAGCGCGTGGCGCGCACGCTGTTCCCGGGTGTGCGCGGCAGCCTGCC
>DATKFT010000050.1:0-10396 GCA_035544335.1 Pseudorhodoferax sp. | reverse complement strand
AATGCCCGAGCACGTGGGCGCGGACGATGCCCGCGCGGTCGCAGAAGGCCAGCACCGCGTCCACATAGCGCTGGATGGACAGCGGTCCTTCGGCGCGCTGCGAGCGGCCGCTGCCGGGCAGGTCGGGCCGCAGCACACGGTGGCGCGCGAGCGCGGGCAGCAGCGGGCCGAAGGTGTTGGCCGTGCCGCCCAGGCCGTGGATGCAGACGACGGCATCGCCCTCGCCGCTGTCCTCGGCCACCATGCGTTCGATCAGGTGCAGGGGCATGGTGCGGATCTCACTGGAAGCGGTTCTCGATGGCG
The DNA here is from genome assembly GCA_035544335.1 of Pseudorhodoferax sp. Classification (GTDB taxonomy): domain Bacteria; phylum Pseudomonadota; class Gammaproteobacteria; order Burkholderiales; family Burkholderiaceae_C; genus Pseudorhodoferax. Next base: position 10,093 of record DATKFT010000050.1, on the reverse strand, counting down.
CCGATGCCATCGATCTCGACCTTGAACACATCGCCGGCCTTGAGCCAGCGCGGCGGCGAAAAGCCCATGCCCACGCCCGAGGGCGTGCCCGTGGCGATGATGTCGCCGGGCAGCAGCGTGATGCCGCGCGAGCAGGTCTCGATCAGCGTGGGGATGTCGAAGATCATGTCTTCGGTCCGGCCGTCCTGGCGCAGTTCGCCGTTGGCCCAGCCGCGCACGCGCGTGGCGCGGCCGTCGAGCTCGTCGGCCGTCACGATCCACGGGCCCATGGGGCAGAAGGTGTCGAAGCTCTTGCCCAGATCCCATTGCTGGTGGCGCGTCTGCACGTCGCGCGCGCTGACGTCGTTGACCACCGTGTAGCCCAGCACATGGTCCATCGCGCGGCTCTTGGGGATGTCGCGGCCCGGCCGGCCGATCACGATGGCCAGCTCGCTCTCGTAGTCGATCTGCTCGGTCACGGCCCGGCCCGGCAGGCGCACGGCATCGAAGGGGCCGACCACGGTCTGCGGCATCTTGGTGAAGACGATGGGCCAGAGATCTTCCTTGGGCAGGCTGTCGCGGAACACCGTGCCAGCCAGCTCGGCCGCATGCGCGCGGTAGTTGCGGCCCACGCAGAACAGGTTGCGGTGCGGGCGCGGCAGCGGTGCGCGCAGCGTGATGGCCGAGACCGGCAGCCGGGTGCCGGCTTCGCGGGGCAGCGGGCGGTTGTCGGCCAGGGCCTCGACGAGCGGCTGCACGCCACGGCTCGCGTCGCTGCACGCCAGCGGCGTGGCCTCGCGCCCGCAGGGCGAGATCAGCCCGACATGGTCCGCACCGCCCCAACGCCAGCTCGCTAGCCGCATCGTGTTTGTCTCCTGTTGTGCTCCCACATGTCGCGGGGTGGATGTCCCCCGGCTGTGAGATGTCATGTCCGTTTTAAGACTTGTGTCTCATAACGGGATGGGCGCATCATAGTGAGGAGAGAATGGCGCGCAAGACCGAAACAACACACCAAGACCCGGACAAACCCGCATGGCGCGACCCAAGTTCCCGCACAGCCCTCCACCGCAGCCGCCCGAACGCGGCGTCAAGGCGGCGACCTTCAAGCTCCTGCTGGAAACGGCCATGGCCATCATCCAGGACGGTGGCCACATTCCCTCCGTGGCCGAGACCGCGGTGCGCGCCAAGGTGTCGCGCGCCACGGCCTACCGCTACTTCAAGAGCCGCAGCGCGCTGCTGACCGCCGTGATCGAGTCCTCGCTGGGCCCCGTGCGCAGCCACGCGTCGGACCTGCCGGACGGACATGCGCGGCTGCACGAGCTGTTCAAGAAGACCTTCCCGCGCTTCAAGGAGTTCGAGCCGCAGCTGCGTGCGGCCGCGCTGCTGTCGCTGGAGCAATGGGCGCAGGAGCGCGCCGGCCTGCTGGAGGAGGAGCCGTTCCGCCGCGGCCACCGCGTGCGCATCCTCGAACATGCGCTGGAGCCGCTGGCGCCGCAGCTGCCGGCGGCCGTCTACGACCGGCTGCACCGCGCGCTGTCGGTGATCTACGGCATCGAGCCCTATGTGATCCTCAAGGACATCTGGGGCGTCTCGGACCGCGAGGTCGAACGCACCGCGCTGTGGATGGCCGACGCCATGGTCGATGCCGCGCTGCGCGAAGCCAGTCCACCACCCCCGGCCACGCTGCCGCGCGCGGCGAGGAAGAAGCCCGGACAATGACCCCCATGCCCGAACACGACCCCGCCTGGTACGACGCCCAGTACCACACCCGCGCCGCCATCCCCGAACACCCGCAGATCCTGCAGTACTGGACCGAGGCCTCCAAGGCCACGCGCGGCAAGCTGCGCGGCAAGCTGGACCTGCGCTATGGCGAGGGGACCAAGGAGACGCTGGACCTGTTTCCGGCCGCGCAGCCGGGTACGTCCGGGGGGGCTCCGCTGCTGGTCTACATCCACGGTGGCTTCTGGCGCGCGCTGGACAAGCGCGACCACAGCTTCGTGGCCGAGCCCTTCGTGGCGGCCGGCGTCTCGGTGATCCTGCCCAACTACGCGCTCGCGCCGTACGCCAGCGTGGCGCAGATCGTGCAGCAGATGGTCAAGGCCGTGGCCTGGATCTGGCGCGAGGCCGAGGCGCTGGGCGTGGACCGGCAGCGCATCGCGCTGGCCGGCCACAGTGCGGGCGGCCACCTGGCGGCCATGCTGCTGGCCTGCAACTGGCGTGACATCGAGCGGCGCATGCCGGCCCAGCCTTTGCGCGGCGCGCTGGCGCTGTCGGGCATCTACGAGCTGGAGCCACTGCGCCACACGCCCTTCCTCGCCCCCGACCTCAAGCTGACCGAGGCCTCGGCCCTGCAGCTGAGCCCGGCCTGGATGCCGGCGCCGGCCGGGCCGCTGCTGGCCCTGGTCGGCGGCGACGAGAGCGCCGAATTCCACCGCCAGAACGCGCTGATCCGTGCGCGCTGGGGCGAGGCCGCGGTGCCGGTCTGCGAGACCGTGCCCGGCCGCAACCACATGAACGTGCTGCACGAGCTGGCCGACCCGGCCTCGCGCGCGCACCGGCTCGCGCTGGGCCTGCTGGGCCTGTGAGCCGCCCTGGCTTGGTGTAGGGTGCGGGCTTCGCCCGCATTCGAAGAAGAACAAGCCATGGAGACAAGCCACCCGCCGCCCCCCGGCGTCGACTCGCGCTATGCCGTGTTCCGGCTTGGCGTCGCGCTGCTGCTGATGGCCGTGGGCAACGGCGGCATGTACGTGGTGGCCGTGGCGCTGCCGGCGGTGCAGGCCGAGTTCGGCGTCGCGCGTTCCGAGGCCTCGCTGCCCTACACCTTGCTGATGCTGGGCTTCGGCGTGGGCGGCGTGCTCATGGGCCGGCTGGCCGACCGCTTCGGCATCGCCTGGCCGCTGCTGCTGGGCGGGCTGTGCCTGGGCCTGGGCTACTGGGCCAGCGCCACGGCCGACAGCATCCTCGGTTTCGCGCTCGCGCAGGGCCTGCTGGTCGGCCTGCTGGGCTGCTCGGCCAGCTTCGCGCCGCTGATCGCCGACACCGCCCTGTGGTTCGAGCGCCGGCGCGGCATGGCGGTCGGCGTGTGCGCCAGCGGCAACTACCTGGCCGGCACGGTCTGGCCGCCCGTGGCCCAGCACTTCATCGAGACCGTGGGCTGGCGCCAGACCTACCTGGGCATGGCCGTGTTCTGCAGCCTCGCGGTGGGCGCGCTGGCGCTGTGCATGCGCCAGCGTCCGCCGGCGGTGGCCGCGGCGCCGCAGGGCGCGGCCACCTCGGCCGCAGCGCTGGCGACGGGGCGGCCGTTCGGCCTCTCGCTGGGCCAGGCCCAGGGCCTGCTGTGCGTGGCCGGGCTGGCCTGCTGCGTGGCCATGGCCATGCCCCAGGTGCACATCGTGGCCTACTGCGGCGACCTGGGCTATGGCGCGGCGCGCGGCGCCGAGATGCTCGCGCTGATGCTGGGCTTCGGCGTGGTCAGCCGGCTCATTTCGGGCTGGATCTGCGACCGCATCGGCGGCCTGCGCACGCTGCTGCTGGGCTCGGCGCTGCAGGGCGTGGCGCTGCTGCTGTTCCTGCCCTTCGACGGCCTGGTGCCGCTGTACCTGATCTCGGCGCTGTTCGGCCTGTTCCAGGGCGGCATCGTGCCGTCCTACGCCATCATCGTGCGCGAGTACTTCCCGCCGCAGGAGGCCGGCACGCGCGTGGGCACGGTCATCATGGCCACGCTGTTCGGCATGGCGCTGGGGGGCTGGATGTCGGGCAAGGTGTTCGATCTCACGGGCAGCTACCACGCGGCCTTCCTGAACGGCATCGCGTTCAACCTGCTCAATCTCAGCATCACGGCCACGCTGCTGTGGCGCGTGCAGCGGCTGCGCCGCGTGGTCGCATAGCGCCCCGTCAGAGCAGGCCGCGCGCGCGCCGGTTCGACGCGTAGATGTTGTCGCGCACGGGCGGCGCGCCGCTGCGCAGGCCGGCGATCCAGTCCTTTGTCGCCAGCACCGCCGCGAAGCGCGACTGCAGCACCACGCAGAACACGCGGTGGATCTCCTCGGCCTGCGCGGCACCGGCCTGGTTGCGGTAGCCCAGCGCGCCGGCTGCGTCGTGCAGGAACTCCACGGCCAGGCCCGCGTGCAGGGCGTCGAAGACGGTGGAGGCATCGCAGTTGTGCGTCATGAAGCCGGCCACGCTCAGCGTGTCGATGCGCTGCTGTTGCAGCCAGGCGGCCAGGCCGGTGCCCGCGAACGCGCTGGGCAGGCTCTTTTGCAGCAGCAGCGCATGGGGCCGGCGCGCGACCTCGGTGTGCAGCTGCCAGCCTTGCGAGCCTTCGGCGAACAGCGGCGAATCGGCCGGTGCCATCTGCTGCACGAGCACGGTGGGGATCTGCGCCGCGTGCGCCGCGTCCATGGCGCCGCCGATGTTGGCCAGCGCCTGCTGCGGGTCGGGGTACTCGATCGGCAGGCCGCCGTCCAGGTATTCGTTCTGCACGTCGATCACGATGAGCGCGCGCCGTGGCGCGGTGGGCGGTGTGGGCATGGCTTCTCCTGTGAAACGGCCGATGGTGGCGGCCCCGTCCGCCGGCCGACAGTGGCCCGATCGGCATGCAGCGATGGGATCGGGCCAGAATGCGCCATGCGCATCGCCGTGCTCGCCTTCGACCGCATCAGCCCCTTCCACCTGGCCGTGCCCAGCCTCGTGTTCGACCCGCGCGAGGGGCCGGATGGCGCGCCCTGCGTGCTGCAGGTCTGCGCGGTCGACCCCGATGCGCAGGGCCGCATCCGCACCACGGCCGGTTACGCGATCCAGCCCGAGCATGGCCTGGCAGCGGCCGCCGAGGCGCAGGTGCTGGTCGTGCCTTCCTGGCGCAGCCCCGAGGAGCCGGCGCCGGCCGCGCTGTGCGCCGCCGTGCGCGCCGCCCATGCCCGTGGCGCCACGGTGGTCGGCCTGTGCCTGGGCGCTTTCGTGCTGGCGCAGGCCGGCATCCTGGACGGGCGCCGCGCCACCACGCACTGGTTGGGCACGCAGGCCATGGCACGCCTGCACCCGGCCGTGCGGCTGGAGCCGGACGTGCTGTACGTCGAGGAGGACCAGGGCCGCATCGTGACCTCGGCCGGCACGGCCGCGGGGCTGGACTGCTGCCTGCACCTGCTGCGCCGCTGGCACGGCGCCGCGCTGGCCAACCGCGTCGCGCGCCGGCTCGTGGTCTCGCCGCACCGCCTGGGCGGGCAGGCGCAGTTCATCGAGCAGCCCATGCACGAGGACCGCGGTGGCGACCGCCTGTCCGAACTCATGGCCTGGGTCTGTGCCCACCTGGCCGAGCCGCACACGCTGGACAGCGTGGCCGCGCGCGCAGCCATGAGCCGCCGGCAGTTCACGCGGCGCTTCCGCGAGGTCAGTGGCGCGAGCTTCCTGGACTGGCTTCTGGCGCAGCGGCTGGCCTGTGCCCAGCGGCTGCTGGAGGCACCGGACCCCTCGGTGGAAGCCGTGGCCACGGCCGCGGGCTTCGGCAGTGCCGTGAGCCTGCGCCAGCATTTCCAGCGCGCGTTCCAGCTGTCGCCGTCGGCCTACCGGCGCATGTTCGCGGGCAGGTCCTGAGCGGTGGCGATGTGGGCGGCCAGGCCGGTCTGGCCGGCCGCCACCTGCGGTGCCAGCACATGGCGGTCGGGGTAGTCGCCGCCGTTCTGCGCGCGGAACGCGATGGGCGCCTCCTCGAACAGGCCCGCCAGGCGTTCGCGCCAGGCCTGCCGGGCTGCGTCCACGCCCTGTGCATCCAGGCTGCCGGCGCCGTAGACGGCATGCGTGGGCAGCACGTCGAAGCCCGGGAAGAACAGTGTGCCGTGCGTGATCGGAAACAGCAGCTGCTCCAGCGGTCCGTTGATGCCGCGCGGCGCGTAGTCCACGGCCGGCCCGCCGGCGGCCACGCACAGCAGCGCGCGCTTGCCGCGGAAGGCGCCATCGCCGTAGCGGTGCAGGTTGCCCGCGTCGCGGTAGCCGTAGGCCAGCCCGTAGGCCCAGACCCGGTCGATCCAGCCTTTCATGATGGCGGGCATGCCGAACCACCACAGCGGGAACTGGAACAGCACGGCATCGGCGGCCAGCACCTTGCGCTGCTCGGCGGCGATGTCGGGCCGCTGCTGGCCGCTGCGGTAGGAATGCCCGGACTCGCCGATGAAGGACAGACGCGCGGCATCCGCCCGCACCGGGAAGTCGTCGCCGTCGAACACGGCCTTCCAGCGCATGGCATGCAGGTCGGATTCCACGACGCTGTGGCCCTGGCTGCGCAAGGTGTCGCGCGACACCGCGACCAGCTGGCTGGTGAGGGACGTCGGCTCGGGATGGGCGTGGACGATGAGGATGTTCCTGGGCATGTGCAGAGCGTTGGAGGTCAATGAACGCCGAGTCTGGCCCCTGCCCAGCCATCTGTGAAATCGAAGAATCTCTGCCCTACCATCACGGCCATGGATGGCAAACGCCTGGACCTCAACCTGCTCGTGACGCTGGAGGCGCTGCTGGCCGAGCAGAACGTCACGCGGGCGGCGGCGCGCCTGCACCTGAGCCAGCCGGCCGTCAGCGCCCAGCTCGCGCGGCTGCGCGCGCTGTTCGACGACCCGCTGCTGGTGCCGGCGCAGCGCGGCATGACGCCCACCGCCAAGGCCCTGGAACTGCTGGCGCCGCTGCGCCAGGCGCTCGACCAGGTCCGCGCCACCGTGTCGGACCACGCCAGCTTCGATCCGGCGCGCGCGCAGCTCACGCTGACGATCGCGTGCACCGACTACCTGCAGGCGGTGGTGGTGCAGCCGCTGTGCCTGGCCCTGCAGCAGCGCGCGCCGGGCGTGCGCGTGGCCATGCGCGGCCTGGACCTGCAGGCGCTGGACGCCCAGATGGTGCGCGGTGAGGTGGACCTCGCGGTGATGACGCCCGCGGCGGCGCCGCCGAACCTGCGCTCGCGCGCGCTGTTCGACGAGGACTACGTGCTGATCGGCCGCCACGCGCATCCGCGCTTGCGCCGGGGCCTCACGGTGCAGGCCTACGCGCAGCTGGACCATGTGGTCGTGTCGCTGCGCGGCGGCGACTTCGCGACGCCGGTGGACGACACGCTGGCGGCGCTGGGCCTGCGGCGCCGCGTGGCGGTCTCGGCCGCGTCCTTCCTGCTGGTGCCCCAGCTGGTGGCCCAGTCCGATCTCGTGGCCCTGGTGCCGGGCCGTCTGGCGCGCGGCAGCGTGCACCGGCTGCGCACCGTGGCGCCCCCCTTCCCGGTCGAAGGCTTCGCGGTCGGCATGGTCTGGCACGAGCGCAGCCACGGCCATGCCGGCCACCGCTGGCTGCGCGAGACGCTGCACGCGATGGTCGCGGCGAAGGCCGGGCGTGTGCGCTGAAGGCCCGCGCAGCGGGCGCACCGAGGGCGAGGTGTCGCGCGAGCCGCGCGACGGGGGCCCGGCCTGGCGTGGGCCGGCCTAGGCGGCTGGCCGCACGGCCACCGCTTCGATCTCCACCTTCACAGGCGCGATGAGCCCGGCGACCACGGTCGAGCGCGCGGGCGCCTGTTCGGCCGGGAAGCGCTCGGCATAAGCCGCGTTGAAGGCCGGGTAGTCCGCCGCGTCGGTCAGCCAGACGGTGGTCTTGACCACGTCGTCCAGCGTGCAGCCGGCCTGCGCCAGGATGCGCGCGATGCTGTCCAGCGTGGCGTGGGTCTGGCCCGCGATGTCGGGCGCGGCCGGGCCGCTGGGCGTCATGGGCACCTGGCCCGCCACGAACACGAGCCGGTCCCAGGCCACGGCGGCCGAGATCGGCTGGCGCTGGCCCGCGCGCACCACGGCGCCGATGCGTTCGATGGAGGACATGTCAGTGCTCCTTCGCATTGGCGCGCCACGCGCAGCGTACGAAGCCGGGTCGCAAGCCGCCGATCGAGAGGCCGCGGAGCAGGCCATGCAAGTGCACCCGCAGAACTGGCTCTGCCAGGCCGCTGGGTGCGCCCCTTGAGGGGGATGGGGTGGCCACTCGAAGTGAGCCGCCCAAACGGGGTGGTTTCATGTCAATCGGCCTTGGCGCCCGAGGCCTGGACGATGGGTGTCCACTTCTTGACCTCGGCCGCGATGAAGGCCTTGAACGCGGCCGGCGTGGTGCCGTCGATCAGGAAGCCGCGCGAGGAGAAGAACTCGGCGATCTCGGGCGTCTTGATGGCCTTGTTGACCTCGGCGCTGATCCTGGCGACCAGCTCGGGCGGCGTGGCGCTGGGGGCGAACAGGCCCTGCCAGGACAGCGCCTCGAAGCCCGGGTAGCCGCTCTCGGCCACGGTCGGCACCTGGGGCAGCATGGGGTGGCGCTGCCTGGACGTGACGGCCAGCGCGCGCAGCTTGCCGGCTTCGAGCTGCGGCATCACGACCAGCAGGTCGCCGAAGCTGGCCTCGATCTGCCCGCCCATGAGGTCCTGCAGCATGCCCGCGCTGCCGCGGTAGGGGATGTGCACCATCGCGGTCTTGGTGACCTGTTTGAACATCTCGCCGGTCAGGTGCATGGAGGTGCCGTTGCCGGCCGAGCCGAAGCTGATCGCGCCGGGCCTGGCCTTGGCCAGCGCGATGAACTCGGCGAGGGTCCGGGCCGGCACCGCGGGGTTCACGGTCACGACCAGCGGCGAACTCACGACCATGGACACGGGCGCGAAGTCCCGGACCACGTCGTAGGGCAGCTTGGGGTACAGCGCCTGCGCGATCGCGTTGCTGCCGGTCACGCCCATCAGCAGCGTCATGCCGTCGGGCGCGGACTTGGCCACGTAGTCGGCGCCCACGGTGCCGCCCGCGCCGGCGCGGTTCTCCACGATCACGGTCTGGCCCAGCGCCGCGGCCAGCTTCTCGCCGATGCGGCGCGCCAGCAGGTCGGTGCTGCCGCCGGGCGGAAACGGCACGACGATGCGCATGGTCTTGCCGTTGCCCTGGGCCTGCGCGAGCAGCGGTGCGGCGAGCAGGCCGGCGCCGGCGGCCAGGCGGTGCAGGGATTGGCGGCGGGAGAGGGGCGATGTCATGGGGCACTCCGGAGAAAAAAAGGGGTCGGGGCTGTCATGCAGGAAACGTGCGAGGCCGCGCTCGTCGTCATGGGCTGGGGCCTGTGGACGAGGGTGGTCCCCAGCCGCCACCGCCGGCGGTCTCGACCACGAGCCGGTCGCCGGCCTGCCATTGCGCGCGCGCCTTGGCGGGCAGCGGCTCGACGCGGCCGTCCGCGCGTTCGATGCGGGCCGCGGCGCAGGCGCCCGGCAGGCCGCCGGCCGCACCCTGGGGCGCGGTGCCGTGGCGCTCGCCGCGGTAGGAAATGCTGCCGCTGCCATAGAGCAGGCGGTAGACGCGCACCACGCCGTCGCCGCCGCGGTGGCGGCCCGCGCCGCCCGAGCCGACGCGCAGGGCCACGCGCTCCACGCGCAGCGGCGCCTGCGCCTCGATGGCCTCGGCCGGCGTGCTGCGCGCGTTGCCCACGTCGGTGGACACGCCGGAGCCGCCCGGCCCCGTGGGCGCGCCGCCGGCGGCCGAGGCGATGATCTCGGTCAGCAGCCAGGGCGTGCCATCGGGCCGCGTGCCGCCCAGCGAGAGCACCACCACTTCGCCTGCGTTGGGCGCGGGCATGCGCGCCGGCAGGGCCTGGGCCCAGGCGCCCAGCAGCGCATTGGCCAGCAGCTTGACGAGGTTGGTGCGCGCGTTGACGGCGGCCGGAAAGGCCGGGTCCACGATGCTGCCGGGCCGCGTGCGCAGCGTGAGCGGCGCCAGGCTGCCGTCGTTGCTGCCGTGGCCATGGGCCTGCGGCGCCAGCATGCGCGCGAAGTAGGCCACGGCCGCCTGCACGGCGCCGCGTGCGGCGTTCACGGGGCCCAGCGTCTGGTCGGCGCAACCGCTGAGGTCGAGCTCGGCGGTGTCGCCGCGTTTGCGGATGCAGACCGCCACGCGCACGGGGGCGGTGCCGATGCCGTCGCCGTCCAGCGCATCCTCGAAGCGGTAGTCGCCATCGGGCGCGGCCGCCAGGGCCGCGCGTGCCGCCGCTTCCGAGGCCGCCAGCGCGGCCACGCAACGCGCGGGCGCATCGGGTGTGCGCCGCCACAGGCCGGCGAGTTCCTGCGCGCCCTGGGCCAGGCAGGCCC
>DATKFT010000049.1:0-4230 GCA_035544335.1 Pseudorhodoferax sp. | reverse complement strand
CACGCGCCAAGGATCCGCGCGTGGTGCAGGTCATGGCAGGGCTGGCCAGTGAGTACGACGTGGTGCTGGTCGCGCGTGCCGACGGCACGCTGGCCGCCGATGTGCGGCCCTTGGTGCGCCTGTCCGTGACCGTGATCGCCGAGACCCAGGTGGGCGGGCACACGCGGCGCGAGGTCGGCTCCAGCGGCGGCGGCGGCCGTTTCGGGCTGGCCTATTTCGACTCGGCCATCATCGACGAGTACGTGAACCAGGCCGTGCAGGCCGCGCTGACCAACCTGGAGGCGCGGCCCGCGCCGGCTGGCGAGATGACCGTGGTGCTGGGCGCGGGCTGGCCCGGCATCCTGCTGCACGAGGCCATCGGCCATGGCCTGGAGGGCGACTTCAACCGCAAGGGTTCCAGCGCCTTCAGCGGCCGCATCGGCCAGCGCGTGGCGGCCAAGGGCGTGACCGTGCTGGACGACGGCACGATCGCCGACCGTCGCGGCTCGCTCAACGTGGACGACGAGGGCAATACCAGCCAGCGCAACGTGCTGATCGAGGACGGCATCCTGAAAGGCTACATCCAGGACGCGATGAACGCACGTCTCATGGGGGTCAAGCCCACCGGCAACGGCCGGCGCGAGAGCTACGCCCACATCCCGATGCCACGCATGACCAACACCTACATGTTGGGCGGCGACCGCGAGCCGGCCGAGATCATCGCCAGCATCAAGAAGGGTCTGTACGCCAGCAACTTCGGCGGCGGCCAGGTCGACATCACCTCGGGCAAGTTCGTGTTCTCTGCCAGCGAGGCCTTCTGGGTCGAGAACGGCAAGATCCAGTACCCGGTCAAGGGCGCCACGCTGGTCGGCAACGGCCCGGACGCGCTCACGCGCGTGTCCATGATCGGCAACGACATGAAGCTCGACTCCGGCGTGGGCACCTGCGGCAAGGAAGGCCAGAGCGTGCCCGTGGGCGTGGGCCAGCCCACGCTGCGCATCGACGGGTTGACGGTCGGCGGCACGGCTTGAGCTTCGGGTGGAATGCGGCGCCTCCGTGAGCGTGGCCGCGTGACGGGGAGTATTTGGGGGGCGGCGTGCGTTCCGGGATCCTCAGGGAGCGCTGATGCGCGGCGCTGGATTGGCGTTTGCATTGCGCTCGCCTGCGTCTGGTCTCTGGTCATGATGGTGCCGGTGTTGTCTCGGGGCGGGTGGCCGGCCAACCACGATGGCCTTGCTCCTGTGCTCAGGATGGCGGCGGTCCTGGGCCAATGGGAAGCCGGGCACCCGTTGCCCGTTTGGTCGACAGCGCAGCAATTCGGCTATGGCTCGCCGATGCCTGCGCTGTACCACAAGACCCACATGCTGCTCTCGGCACTGGTGCTTGCCGTCACCGGCAGCGTCAAGGCCGCGCTGGTGCTGCCATTGTTCCTTCTGATGGTGCTGGGGTTTTGCGGCATGTGCTTCGCGCTGCGCCATGCCATGCTAGGGCGGCATCCGTGGCTTTGGTGCTTGGGCGGTGCGAGTTTGTTGGCTTCCAACTACGCCACGGTCGACTGGGTCGTGCGCGGTGCGTTCGCCGAATTTGGCGTGATGATGCTGATCCCCTGGGTGCTGGCCTGGTGCTTTATCTTGGTTGGCGAAGGACGATGGCCGCTCTGGATCGGCCCGCTGCTTGCCTTGCTGGCCTTGACGCATTCGAGCGTCGCGCTGTTTGTGCTGCTGCCGCTCGGGCTGACGCTGTTGGCTGCGCTAGGGAGATGGCGGGCGCAGGCCACACGATGGTGGGCGCCTGCCATGTGGAGCATGGGCTTGGCTGCACTGGCCTTGTTGCCCTTTGTCCTGCCCATGCTGGTGATCAGCCGCTTCAGTCGCGTGGAGCGACTGGCCATGTTCACGCCGGGATCGAGCGGTTTTCCTTGGTCCTTCTACTTTTGGGATTCCCATTGGACGTGGGGGGCCGATTGGCAAGGCATGACGGTTCAATTGGACTTGGCGTTGCTCTTGCTGCTGCCGGTGTATGTCGTTTCTGTGTTCGCGGCACGAGGTTTGCGCCCCACTGTTGCGCCCTTGCAGTGGTCACGGGAGCGGGGGCTTGCGTTTGTGTTGCTGGGGACGTTGGCGGTGATGGGAGCGCTGCAGTTGCGTGAGGCGGCCTGGGTATTCGGGTGGATTCCTGGTTCGCAGTACCTGCAGTTTGCATGGCGGCTGTCCGTCTACCTGACCGTGGTGCTGATCGTGTGCGGCTGTGTCGCGTTGGCATGGCTGACGCAACTGGAGGCGCCGTGGCGCAAGGCCGGCCGCCAGGCATCGGTGGCAGGTGCTCTGTTGGTGTTCCTGTGGGCGGCGTATCCCAAAATGTGGTGGAACTGGAAGCCCTATTCTTGGTATGAACCGCAAGCCCTCGAGCAGGAGCTGCGCACCGGGGACTACACGGCGTTCGGAGAGTTTTTTCCGCGTGTCGACTGGCCTCCGCCGGGGCCGGCATTTCACGATGCCCGCACCCAGATGGCCGATTGGCTGCGCCAGTTGCCGCCCCAGGCTTGCACGTTGAGCGCGATCTCGGAAAACGCACCCAGAGAGCGGAGTCGAGATGAGTGGTTGGTGGATTGCCCTGCGCAGGCGAGCGTTTTCCTGCCCTTGTTCTGGGCACCGGGCGCTCAGGTTTTTGTCCGCGATGCGGGCAGTGGCTCCCCGTGGAAATCCATCGCAGCCAGTCGCAGCTGCGTCGATCCCCGTGCACAGTTGCTTCTGCCTGCTGGTCTGAGCGAGCTGCAGGTCAAGTACCCCAACTGGGCTCGGATGGTGAAGGCCGGATTGCTGCGCCAGGGCTTTGACTATCCGCGCGATTGCCCTGCAGGCCGGTGATGGAGGCGCTTGTGCTACATTGCATCGTCATGCAAGTTCGCAGCGCGTTTTATTCGTTTTACTTTTGGTCCCGGAACCCCGGCGGACTAGAGGTGCGCGCGTAGTAAGCAGACGACCAAACCCTCAAGAACCGCCGGTGCCGCAAGGACCGGCGGTTTTTTTTGGCCCCTCGATTTCAACCCCCGAAAGAGACCATGAGCACGCAGCAGAACACCGACGCCTGGTACGCGAACGTCGACAAGACCAGCCAGACCGACGACGAACGCATCAAGGACATCAACGTGCTCCCGCCTCCCGAACATCTGATCCGCTTCTTCCCGATCCGCGGCACGCCGGTCGAGACCTTGATCGGTCGCACACGCAGCTGCATACAAGACATCATGGAGGGCCGGGACGACCGCCTGCTGGTCGTGATCGGACCCTGCTCGATCCACGATCCGGCCGCGGCGCTCGAGTACGCGCGTCGCCTGAAGGTGCAGCGCGACAAGTACGCGGACCGCCTGGAGATCGTGATGCGCGTGTACTTCGAGAAGCCGCGCACCACGGTAGGCTGGAAGGGTTTGATCAACGATCCCTACCTGGACGAGAGCTACCGCATCGATGAAGGCCTGCGCATCGCGCGTCAGCTGTTGATCGACATCAACCGCCTGGGCTTGCCGGCGGGCAGCGAGTTCCTGGATGTGATCTCACCTCAGTACATCGGTGACCTCATCGCCTGGGGCGCGATCGGTGCGCGCACGACCGAAAGCCAGGTGCACCGCGAGCTGGCTTCGGGCCTGTCGGCACCGATCGGCTTCAAGAACGGCACCGACGGCAACATCCGCATCGCGACCGACGCGATCCAGGCTGCGGCGCGCGGGCACCACTTCCTGTCTGTACACAAGAATGGCCAGGTCGCAATCGTGCAGACCAACGGCAACAAGGACTGCCACGTGATCCTGCGCGGCGGCAAGGCGCCCAACTACGATGCGGCCAGTGTTGCGGCGGCCTGTACGGAGCTCGCGGCGGCCGGCATGCGGCCGAACCTGATGGTGGATTGCAGCCACGCCAACAGCAGCAAGCAGCACGAAAAGCAGATCGAGGTGGCGCGCGATATCGCCGGGCAGATCGCCGGCGGTGCGCGCCAGGTGTTCGGCGTGATGGTGGAGAGCCACCTGCAGCCAGGTGCGCAGAAGTTCACACCCGGCAAGGACGATGTGCAGGCGCTGACCTATGGCAAAAGCATCACGGACGCCTGTCTGGGCTGGGAGCCCTCGGTCGAGGTGCTGGAGCTGCTGGCCCAGGCCGTGGCCGGATCAGGACCATACGCTGATGGAGGTGCGCCTGCTCGGACGACTTAAGCCGGGGGAAACCGCTCCACATCCAGAGATGATCCTGGTGCCCG
>DATKFT010000048.1:0-2174 GCA_035544335.1 Pseudorhodoferax sp. | reverse complement strand
CCACTCTGCTCCGTGCCGGGCTCCTGGCGCCGCGCCATGCTCAAGCCGCTCCCGTGGCCGCCAGGGGCTCAGGGCGGGCAGGCGGGGCGGCCTGCCCCTGACCCTGAGGCTGTGCCGGACGCTGACCGGCCAGGGCCGCCTGGGAACGCTTCCTGCTTGGCAAGACCCGCACCCGACACGGGGCGGAACTGACTTTCTTGAAAGGCAAGCCATGCTGGACCGTACAAGCACCAAGTTCTCTCACGTCAAGGAAGGCGACACGCAGTACACCGGCGGCGGACTGCGCGACTTCTTCCTGTACCGCGACCTGGGCATCGCCGATGCCACGCACGGCAAGGTCATCGCGCACCTCGTGAAGGCCAACATGGCACCAGAAACGGGCACCGGCTGGCACCGCCATGAGGCGGACTTCCAGATCGTCATCATGGTCCGGGGCTGGGCCCGCTTCATGTACGAGGACCAGGAGACCCTGGTGGAGGCCGGCGACGTGGTGCACCAGCGCCCCGGCATCCGCCACTACCTGTTCGACTACTCGCCCGACATGGAGTACCTGGAGATCGTCTCGCCGGCCGATTTCAAGTCGGTCGACGTCGAGCCGGTCTGCGCCGTGCCGGCGCCGACGCCCTGGAAGTGAGCTGCGCGGCGGCCAGGGCCGCCGCTGGGCTCAGAACTCCGCGTCGAGCTCGTCGATCCCGTCGGGCTCCTGGCGCGCGCCGGCGATCCACTCCTGCAGCGCCGGCAAGGCCATCATCTGCTTGCAGTAGTCCACGCAGGCCGGCGGCAGCGGCACGTCGTAGGTCAGAAAACGCGTGACCACGGGCGCGTACATGGCGTCGGCGATGCAGGGCTTGTCGCCGAACAGGTAGGGGCCGCCATAGGCCTGGAGACACTCGGTCCAGATCTCCAGGATGCGGTCCACGTCGGCCTGCGCACGCGACCAGATCTTGAAGCCCGGAAAGTGCGCCTTGATGTTCATGGGCAGCGAGGAGCGCAGCGCCGAGAAGCCCGAATGCATCTCGCCGCAGATCGCGCGGCAATGCGCGCGCGCGGCCTGGTCGGCCGGCAGCAGACCGGCCTTGGGCCGGATCTCGTGCAAATATTCGCCGATGGCCAGTGTGTCCCAGACATGGATCTTGCCGTGCTGCAGCGCCGGCACGCGCATGGAGGACGACAGCAGCAGCATCTCTGCCTTCATCGCCGGATCGTCGGGCGAGACCACGTGCTCGTTGAACTCCAGCCCCGCCAGCCTGGCCATGAGCCAGCCGCGCAGGGCCCAGGCACCGTAGTTCTTGCTGCTGATCGTCAATACCGCCTTGGTCGCCATGTCATCGCCTCCAGTGAGATCAGGTTCAGCAAGCGCTGTGCCAGCGCGCCCGCCGCCACGCTTGGCCCGCAACTTGCCTGTCCTGGCACACCCCCGCCCGACTCCACGAGACCTTGCATGCTGTACCAGGCCTACCAGCTCCAGTCCGATCTCCTGTCGCCGATGCGGCTGCTGGCCCAGTCGCTCGGTGCGTCGCTGTGGTTCGAGGACACGGAGCGCAGCCCGCTGCGCGCCTGGTCCGCCGCCTGCACGGTGCTGTCGCGCATGCGGCTCAGCCACCAGCGGCCAGCCTACGGCATCGTGGATGCCACCGTCGACGGCGTGGCCGTGCCCGTGACCGAGCAGGTCGTGCTGCGCAAGCCCTTCGGCAGCCTGCTGCACTTCCAGCGCGCGCTGCAGCCCCACACCCCGGCCCAGCCGCGCATGCTGCTCGTGGCACCGCTGTCGGGCCATTTCTCCACGCTGCTGCGCGACACCGTGCGCACGCTGCTGCAGGACCACGAGGTCTACATCACCGACTGGCACAACGCGCGCGACGTGGGCCTGGCGCAGGGCGGCTTCGGCCTGGACGACTACATCGCCTACATGGTGGAGTTCATCGCGACGCTGGGCCCGGGCACGCACGTGATGGCGGTCTGCCAGCCCTGCGTGGCGGCGCTGGCCGCCACGGCCCTGATGGCCGAGGACGACCACCCGGCCCAGCCGCGCAGCCTCACGCTGATGGCCGGCCCCGTGGACTGCCGCGTGAACCCCGGCAGCGTGAACGAACTGGCCCGCAGCAAGCCCATCGAATGGTTCGCGCAGAACCTGATCAGCCATGTGCCGCTGCCGCATGCCGGCTTCATGCGCC
>DATKFT010000047.1:0-3218 GCA_035544335.1 Pseudorhodoferax sp. | reverse complement strand
CCGGAGGTGCCGACCTTCGCGGAGAGCGGCTTGAAAGACGAGGTCCTGCAGATCACCGGTCCCATCGCGTTGGTCGCCCCGGCCAGGACTCCTGCTGCGGTGGTGGACCGCATCGGGCGGGAGGTTGCCCGGATCGCGCGTTCGCCGGAGATGGTCCAGAACATCGAGAACATCGGCATGGAGGCGCTTGGGACCTTGCCTGCCGAAGCGAAGGCGGGCTATGAGGCGCGACTGCCGGTCTTCCTGAAGTCGGTCCGGGACACTGGCGTCACGATCGACTGAGATTCGGCTGTGCCTCGTTGGAGGACTTCGCGGCCAAGCGCCTTGGAGTTTAGTGATAGTGGTTCTTCCACACGGGTCTTCTGCACTTTGTGTGACGGCCCGCGCCGCGCCTTGATTGCAGGCCATTGACGCCCCCTGTACGGCTCACCATGCAACTACTCGCCGGGCTTGAGCGACTCCTTGCCCGTGTCGGCAAGCGCGTACTGCATGTCGAGCAGGGCGCCGGCGTGGTCACCGTGGAGGTCAGCAGTACGGTGCGTGCCGCACCTTGTCCTGTGTGCCGCAGTTGGAGCGACCGAGTCCATGGCAGCTACGTCCGTTACCTCGCGGAACGCCCCGTCGTCGAGCACCGGCTGGTTCTGGCCGTCCAGATGCGTCGGTTCAAGTGCCCAGATGTTGGGTGTGCGCGCCGCACCTTCGCGGAATCCGTGACCCCTTTTGGCCGGCCGCCATCAACGTCGCACTCGCTCCCAAGCCTGCGCCCTGCAAGCTCTTGGTCATGCGCTCGGAGGCGAAGCCGCCGCCAGGCTGGCTGCTGCGCTGGGGTTGAACACCAGTGCGGACACGGTGCTGCGTCAGTTGCGGCGCGCAGACATTCGACGGCCTCGTCACAAGCCGCGGATAGTTGGGATCGATGACTGGGCCATCGCTCGTGGTCACAACTACGGAACGATCATTGTCGATCTGGAGCGACGTGAGCCCATCGAGGTTCTCGTTGGCCGCGAGGCTACCGCTGCGACGCAGTGGCTGCGCCGGAACCCGTCCATCGAGATCGTCGCGAGGGATCGGGCCGGTGCCTACTCGGAGGCCGTGAGCATCGCGCTGCCCCATGCCCAGCAGGTCTCCGATCGCTGGCATCTTTTGAGCAACATGCGCGACAACTGTCGAGCGCATGCTGCAGCGAATGGGCTCCCAGATGCGTGAGGCTGCCCGAAAGGTGGTTATTACCGAACCGACTCACCGCCGTCAAGGGCGACGAGAGGGGTCGAAGCTGGCATGGTGGCAGCGTCTGAGCGACGATCGACGTTCCATTCGCTTGGCGTTGTACGACCGCGTGATGGAACTCCACACCCAAGGCAGAACGATGAAGTCGATCGCCGGCGAACTTGCCATCTCGTACCAGACCGTCCGCAAGTTCGTTCATACCTGATCTTTCCCAGAGCGTGCGCGCAAGGGGCGTGGACACACGCCGCTGGACGCGCACCTCCAATACATCGAGGGGCGCATCGCCCAGGGCTTTCGCAACCCGCAGATGATCTGGCGCGAGCTGCGCCAACGCGGCTACAGCGGAAGTCGGGCGTCGGTACAAACCTGCGTGGTCCGGCTTCTCTTCCCGCAGGGCAAGCCGGCGTTGGTTGATGCGGAACCGAAGGCTCGAACTATGCCTTGCCCGTCGGCACGGCGTGCATTCGGATGGTTGGCTGGCGCAAGCTCGCCGTCGAAGAACCGAAGAACGCAAACCACGAGCGCTTCGTGCAGGCGCTGTGCGAGATCGAGCCAGTCGTGGCGCAGGTGCGATCCCTATCCCGGCAGTTCCTCGGAATCATGCACCGTCGCCGGCCTAGCGAGTTCGATCGATGGTTGAAGCAACTGTCGCTGTGCGAAGCGCCGGAGATGAAGAGCTTCGCCCGCAGCCTGCGGGCAGATCTACCAGCCGTGCGCGCCGCCTTCCGACTTCCGTGGAGTGACCTTGCCCCTGAAAACCGGAGTGCGTAACCCGATCATCAAGCGGCAGATTTACGCTGCGCCGCCAACCAGCGTTGTTCGAACTGCATCGGCTGAGGTAGTCCAGCGCCGAATGTAGCCGCGAGTGGTTGTAGAAGGAGATCCAGTCCATGACCGCCTGGCGTGCCTTCTCGCGCGTGGCAAACCGTTGGCCATGCACGCAGGCCGTCTTCAACCGCCCCCACAAGCTTTCCGTGGGAGCGTTGTCCCAGCAATTGCCCTTGCGCGACATCGAGCTGCGTATACCCCAGGCTGTCAGCGTGTCTTGAAAGTCCTGGCTGCAATACTGACTGCCCCTGTCGCTGTGAAAAATCAGACCGGCCTGCGGTCTGCGCCGAAAGCACGCCATCAGCAGAGCATCCTTGACCAGCGCCGTCTGCATGTGCGCCTGCAGGCTCCAGCCCACCACTTGGCGGCTGTGCAGGTCCAGCACGGCGGCCAGGTACATCCACAACGCCACCTGGCCGGGTTCCACGGCACGCTGCAGGCCGACGCGTACGGCGGTTGGGCAGGCCTGTACGACAGCCGCCGTGTGACGGAGGCGGCGTGTTGGGCGCACGCGCGACGACCGTGGTGGGACCTGTACGAGCAGCACCGCGATGAGAACGGGTTGGCGGCCCAGGCGTTGAGGCGGATCCAGGCGCTGTACGCCATCGAAGCACAGGTCCGAGGGCAACCTGCGGCTGTTCGGCGAGAGCACCGCAAAGCGCGCGCCGGGCCGTTGCTCGATGAATTGCACGCGTGGCTGCACGGGGTGCTCACACGGGTGTCGAGCAAGTCGGAACTCGCCAAGGCGGCGCGCTACAGCCTGGGACGTTGGAAGGCGCTCACACGGTACATCGACGACGGCAGCATCGAGATCGACAACTCGGCCGCCGAACGCGCGCTGCGCGGGGTTGCCCTCGGACGCAACAACTTCCTGTTCATGGGCTCCGACGAAGGCGGGCATCGCGCGGCAAGCTTTTACGGCCTCGTCGAGACGGCCAAGCTCAATGGCCTGGATCCGCAGGCGTACCTGCGCGAGGTCCTGCAGCGAATCGCCGACCATCCGATCAACCGGATCGATGAGCTCTTGCCCTGGGCAGTCGCGACAAACTCAGCGCAACACAAGGCGGCCTGATCGTCCTGGCAAGATCCAGGCATGGTTGACGACGACACCACTGCAGGTATCCAGGAGGCGCTTCAAGGCGCCTCCAGCATCCAGCTCTACC
>DATKFT010000046.1:0-4685 GCA_035544335.1 Pseudorhodoferax sp. | reverse complement strand
CCTCGAGCGCTATCTCGTCGACGCCCTCCGCAGGCTGGCGGCGGGGCACTCTGCCTGGGCGCCCAACCGAGACAAGAGCCGGGTCTGGATCGGTCCCGAAGGCCTCTTCCTGGTCTGGCCGGGCGCGGCCGAGGATGTTCTTGCACTGCTGGAAAGCGACCAGTTAGCGGGCATACCGAAGTCACCCCACACCCTGCTGGACTTGCTGCTGGAGGCGGGCGTGTTCGAGGGACCTGACGCCACCAAGCAGACCTGGTCTATCCAGCCGCCGGGTGCGAAGGCAGCGATCGACGCGGTCAAGCTCGCGAGAGCGGCCATCCTCCTCACGGGGCTTGATCCCGCGCCTGCGCCGTTGACAGCAAGCCTTCTGCCACCCAGTCCATCACCATCGACGCCTACGGTGCCAGCACCGACTGCGGAGGCGGCCGCGCAGCCCCCAGGACCACAGGCGGCCGGTCCCCGCTCCACCGCGACGGCACCCAGCGTGCAAGCGCCTCCGAGGTCCGCCGCACAACTCTCGCTGCTGGAGTCGGACGCGCCCCACGAAGACCCGCAAGGCGACAGCGCCGCAGCAAGTGTTCCCTCGGCACCGCAACCGGCGGACCCGCCCGCACCCGTCGCCGTCAAGCCAGCCCCTAGCGCCATCGCGCTGAAAGCTCCTATGCGCCTGAATCCCGCCGTTCGGCAGGCACTTGCGGAGATCATTGCCACACTGAACGACAACGCCCGTGCTTCCGATGTTTGCACCGTGGCCGAGGGGGTCTTCATTCCGCTGAACGAGTTCGAACGACGCGGAGTGCAACCCGGCATCGCCATCCGAGCCTTGAACGACACGCGCATGATCTGGCGCGCGCACACCAGCGGACCACCAACCGTCTCTCGCGACGTTCGCGAAGCCCCGGTCCTCGGCGTGGTCCTGGTTCCCGCGCATGTGGAAGGCATCGATCCACGCGCATTCGCGGATGTCATCGACGGGGTAGCCGCCGCGTCCTCCCAAGGCCCGCGGCAGGGGAGCCACTGAGATGCTGGTGCGACGCTATGAGATGCCCTGGCGTCGCGCCTTCGAAGCCCACGCCGGGCTCATCTGGTTGGCGTCCATGCTGTACTTCGCGTTCGTCGCGGCAACAGGACGCCTGCCCGCCACCCCGGCCTTGTTGCTTGCGATGGCCTGTTTGCTGATGGGGGTGCGGAGGCTCGCGCAGGCCGTGCGGGTTCTGCGCCTGCGCGGCTCTCTGGATGGACGGCGCATTCAGGTCTTGCGCACGGACGAACTGGCCCGCCTTTGCAAGGATCCGGCACACGTCTTCCTCGGATTCGGTTTCGAGTGGCGGCCCGTGCATGCGCAACGCCTCTACGAGTTGTCCAAGGTGGACTACCGCGATTTCGCCGTCCCCCGCTGGCTCCAACAGGCGCTTGGCCAGGGCGATGCCGCACAGCCCGACGCGGAGATCGGCCTCCCCTACATCCACGGGGTCGAGCCGCGCGAGCATCCCCTGCACCGACCGCTGCAGAACTTCGAGGGTGGAACGCTGCTCGTGGGCACCACGCAGTCCGGCAAGGGCGTCGCCTTGGCCAACCTGATCACCCAGGCTGTTCGCCGTGGCGATGTGGTCATCGTGATCGACCCCAAGAACAGCCGGCGGCTCAAGCGCATCGTCGAACGCGCCTGTGAGGACTACCGTGAAGCGGATACCTTCATGGAGTTCCACCCTGCCTTCCCGGACCGGGGCGTGAGGCTGGACTTCACCTTCAACTGGCAAAAGCCGACCGAAATCGCTTCACGCATCCAGTCAATCATGCCGCCAGACACTGCCGGCGCTTTCTCCGCATTCGGCTGGGATGCCGTCAACGTGGTGGTGCAAGGGCTGGTCGAACTGGAAGAGCGGCCCAACCTCATCAAACTGACCAAGTACATCGAGGGTGGGATCGAGCCTGTGCTGGAGGCGTCGCTGCGGCGCTTCTACGAGCAGTTGCTGGGCAGCGCCTGGCGCGAGCAACCGGAGATGCGCAAGCTCCTGCACGAGGCCCACCGCGGAAACATGCGCCGCCCTTCGGAGGCGGCCAGTGCAGACCTGATGGCCTTCGTCGCCTACTACGAGCACCAGGTGGCGCAGAACCAGCGCGACAAGGTGCTGGATGCCCAGGTCAGGACGTTCCGGCACAACAGGGAGCACTACCAGAAGATCACCGCCAACCTGCTGCCCATTCTGTCGATGCTGACCTCGGGTGATCTCGGGCGCAGCCTGTCTCCAGATCCGTTCGACGCGGACGATCTGCGCCCAATCATGAACTTCGAGAAGATCGAGCGCGGGGGCCACGTGCTCTACATGTGCCTGGACTCGCTGCCCGACCCGTCGGTCGCATCGGCCATAGGCGCCCTGGCGCTGGCGGACCAGGCCGCGCGCGCCGGTATGCGCTACAACCTGGGAACCTACCGGCGCATCGCGTTGTTCGTCGATGAAGTCAGCAACGTCATCAACCAGCCGTTGATCGAGATCCTGAACAAGGGCGCGGAAGGCGGAATCTTCGCGACCTGCGCCATGCAGACCCTGGCAGACCTGGCGCGAAGATTGGGCAGCGAGGATGCGGCCCGCATGGCGCTCGGCAACCTCAACAACCTCATCGCACTGCGCACCAAGGATCGGCCCACGCAGGACTTCGTGGTGGAGACCTTCGGAAAGACCGCTATTCATACGATGCGCGTCGGCTTGAGCCATGGCGCGGATGCTCATCTGGGCGATTTCTCTTCAAGCTACTCGACCCAGCTCAGCGAGAGCTTCGAGGAGGTCGTGCCTGCTGACATCCTGGGCAAGCTGCCGAACCTCCAGTACTTCGCCTCGGTGTCCGGAGGGCGCATCATCAAGGGCCGATTCCCCATCCTCGATCCGGATGCCGGGGTAAACACCGCGGTGCGTCGGCCCGAAGAGAGGCCAGCAGCGAGAGCAGCATGATCCGCGCTGTAGCCGCTGTCTCCCTGGTGTTCCTGCTTGTGCTGGTCCTCTATGTGCCCTCGGCACACCCACCAGAACGCTTTCTCGAGCAACTCCGCAGCGAGCACGACGCGGCCATGAGCTTCTGGGGTACGGAGACGGCATTCACCATGTTGGATCGCGCCATGCGGATGCAGTCCTGCGCAGCCGAGGCCAGCCCGATCCCGGCTTTGCGCGACATGCCCCGAACGCCGGGCGTCAATGGCGCTGTCGCCTCCGAGATGACCTCGGTCAACCAGCGGCTCTTCAACAACGCGTACTTCCGCTCGGTCGACGCGCTGCTGATGCTGGCGAGCTACCGGCTGTCCGTGCTACTCCAGTGGCTGCCATGGCTGCTGCCTCTCGTGCTGGTGGCAGGCACCGACGGCGCACTCGTGCGTGTCATACGCTCGAAGGAGTTTCTTCAGCATGATCCAGAATTGTTCGCTGCGTCGTGTTCACTGCTCATCATCACGCTGTGCGCCATGGTGATCGCGTTCGTGCTGCCGGTGTCCATGCACCCCATGGCACTTGCCGGCTTTCCTGTCGCTGTGGCCGTGCTGCTCGGACTGGCCATCGCCCACTTCCATCGCCGGGCGTGACGGCGCCCATACAGATACAGAGCAAGTTCGCTACAACTCGGCCTCTGCCATCAGTTCGGTCATGGTCATCTCCATGGCCGCGGCAATCCGCGCGATGGAAATGACACCGGGATTCTGGCCGCCGCGTTCGATGCTGCTCATATAGGACCTGTCGATCGCACTGCGGTGCGCAAGCTCCTCCTGAGAGATTCCTCGCGCGCGCCGGCTGCGGCGAATGGCACTGCCCAGTGCGGTGAGCACCGGGTCATTGGCGTGCCGAGGCGAGGTAATAGGCATACCCGCATGGTGGGTATATGATGCCAATCACACCACGGACGATCTTCCACATAACGGCTCGGCTCCCGCCGGCGACCATAGGAAGACACCGGTACCAGACCGCCTTCTTCATGACCAACGAGATGAGCACACGCCTGCGCGAACTGGCCGAGCCACTGGTCTCGCTCTCGCTTTGGCACCTGCATCCCGCCACTCGCGAGCTGCTGCGACGCAATGCGCTGTCTGTCAACGCCTATCCCACGGAACTGGGCGGGCTAGTGTTTGTCGGCTCGCCTCGGCAACGCATTCCTGCGGAGAGCGACCTCGACTTGCTCACCCAATTGGCCGAGAAATCCGGCATCGCATGGATCTTGTTCGATGCGGAAGGGCCGCCTATCGATGGCCTACCAGTGTTCCTACCCAACGGGGGAGAGTCCTGAGCGGCTGCCGAAACCCTCGGCTCCACATTCTTCGCTCATGGGAAGTCTCACTCGGGTCTCGGGAACCTGACGCCGGCGCTGCCACTGACTGCAGCGCGCAATCCCGCGAGTCTCACATCGAAGGCAAGACTCCTTCGTTCACTCGTCAGGCCATGGCCAGCTATGGCTATGCCCATTGAGAGTTCGCTGCATGCTCCCGCGCAGATGCGGCCGGATCGCCCCATGCGGTCCCACTCGGCTGCACAGCGCCCCGTATAGAGCCAGGGGCGACATCGGCTCCATTCGGAGCTGATGTCGAAATCCCCCTCAAAAAGGCCTCATTGCATCGGGACCGCCGGGACGCGCATCCCTAACCTTCGTGCATGCGCTCATGAGCGTGTTCATTGCATCCCAGGACACGAGGACCGACGTCATGCTGA
>DATKFT010000045.1:0-5631 GCA_035544335.1 Pseudorhodoferax sp. | reverse complement strand
AGCCACCGCCAGGAGACACCGAGCAGCGCCGCTTCCTGGAGCAGCGCGGAGGCGGTGTGTTCCACCTGGGCTTCACGGTCGACGACCTCGACGCGGCCGAGGCGGCCGCCAACCAGGACGGCATGCCCACCTTGATGCGTGGCCGGCTGCCCGACCGCAGCGGCTTCACGTACTTCGACAACCGCGACCAGGCCGGCGTCGTGCTGGAGCTGCGCCAGCCCCGCAAGGCCTGAACCGCGATCGGCCGGCGCATGCGCGCGGCCTGGCCAGCCCGGCGCGCGCAGCGTCGGCCCTGCCTTCTCCCATCCTTTCCACCCCTCGAAGACTGAGAAACCCATGACAGCCAAAGTCGGAAGAGTCGACCACCCGGTCGTCGCCGTCCACGAACTCGAACCCACGCGCGCGCAGTACCAGAAGCTGGGCTTCGTCGTGCCGCCCGCCGGACGCCACCAGGAGTGGGGCACGGCCAACATCTGCATCATGTTCGCGGACGACTACCTGGAGATCCGCGGCGTGGGCGATCCCGGCAAGTTCCTCGCGGGCCTGGACAAGTTCCTCGAGCACGGCCAGGGCCTGTGCGGCGTGGCCTTCAATGCGAAGAACGCCGACGAGAGCTACGCCCAAGGCAAGGCCAGCGGCCTGGGCATCGAAGTGCCCAAGCACCTGAACCGCAAGCTCGTGCTGGAAGACCGCACGCTGGACCTGCACTTCAAGACCGTCATGCTGTCGCACGACCTGTACCCGGGCCTCACGCACGCCAACCTCTGCGAGCACCTGACGCCCGATGAACTGCGCCAGCCCGGCTGGCTCGACCATCCGAACGGCGTCGTGTCGTTCGGCCGCCTGGTCGGCGTGGTGTCGGACTTCGATGGCGCGCAACAGGCCTATGAGCGCCTGCTCGGTGCCCAGAACGTCAAGCGCGCAGCAGACCGCCTGTGGCTGGACTTCGGCGAAGGCGCCGATGTCGAACTGATCACGCCCGAGGAAGCCGCGCGGCGCGGCGACGCGCAGCCTGCGCGCGGCGACGCGTACATGGCATCGGCCACCCTGCTGGTCCGGGACATCCAGCAGACGCAGCGCGTGTTCGAGCACAACGGCATCCGCTTCCGGCAGGTGGACGGCGCGCTGGCCGTCGATCCGGCAGACGCCTGCGGCGCCCACCTGTACTTCCAGCAGGTCTGAGGACGGTGCAGGCGAGCCCCGCAAGTCCTTGATTCTGCAGGGCCCCGCGCGCAGGACTGGGCATGCCGGCGGGCGCGCGCGGCCGGCAGGAGCACGGACAAGCGCCAGGCCGGCAGCGGCTGGTGCATCGCAAAAACGGGGGAACAGGGAACGCGGAGCGGGCGCGCCGGGCAGGGCGCCGGCACGCGGGAACACGGCGGGCCGCATTGCACGGCCCGCGAAGCCCTCAGGCTCAGGCCATCGAAACGGCGATGAAGGCCAGCAGGAACATCATCACGCCACCGACGATGGGCAGCACGATGGGAATCAGCGGCGTCACGGCCTCGACAGGGTCAACCTCGTGGGCGGCGAGTTCGTTGGCGTTGTGGCTGGCGTGGGGGTCCGACATGTCTCTTTTCCTTCGCGCGAAAAGGCCAGATTGTAGCGAGGCGGTCGCGCCCGCTTTCTCAGCGCAGCTCGGTCGCGTCGAAGCCGGCCGCCGCCAGTGCCTGCACCAGCGCGTCCAGGTGGCCGCGGCCCCGCGTCTGCACCACGAGTTCGATGTCCACGTTCTGCGCCGACAGCGCGGTGAACGCGCGCTGGTGCTCCACCTGGTCGATGTTGGCGCCGGTGTCGGCCACGATGGTGGCGATCTGGGCCAGCGACCCGGGGTGGTCCGCGGCGCTGACGCGGATGCGGCCCAGCCGGCCCGAGCGCACCATGCCGCGCTCGATGATGGCCGCCAGCAGCATGGGGTTGATGTTGCCGCCCGACAGCACCAGCCCCACCTTCTTGCCGCGAAAGCGCGCCGGTTCGCGCAGCAGCGCGGCCAGACCGGCCGCGCCGGCGCCCTCGACCACCGTCTTCTCGATCTCCAGCAGCATCAGGATGGCCTGCTCGATGTCGCCTTCCTGTACCAGCATCAGCGCGTCCACGCTCTCGCGCACGATGGCCTGCGTGATCAGGCCCGGCGAGCCCACGGCGATGCCCTCGGCGATCGTGCTGTTGCCCTGGGCGTGCTGGCTGCCCTGCACGGCATTGACCATGGCCGGAAAGCGCGCGGTCTGCGTGCCCACGATCTCGATGCCGGGCTTGAGTGCGCGCGCCGCCGTCGCGATGCCCGCGATCAGCCCGCCGCCACCGACCGACACCACCAGCGTCTCGAGCGCGGGCACCTGGGCCAGCATCTCCAGGCCCACCGTGCCCTGACCGGCGATGATGTCCTCGTCGTCGTAGGGGTGCACGAAGGCCAGCCCCTGGGCCCGGGCCAGCTCCTGCGCATGCGCGCGTGCCGCGTCCAGCGAATCGCCGTGCAGCACGATCTCGGCGCCGAAGCCGCGCGTGCGCTCCACCTTCACGCCCGGCGTGAAGCGTGGCATCACGATGACGGCGCGCAGGCCCAGCCGCTGCGCATGGTAGGCCACGCCCTGGGCATGGTTGCCCGCGCTCATGGCGATCAC
Source organism: Pseudorhodoferax sp. (assembly GCA_035544335.1). GTDB lineage: Bacteria > Pseudomonadota > Gammaproteobacteria > Burkholderiales > Burkholderiaceae_C > Pseudorhodoferax. The sequence goes on along the minus strand of DATKFT010000045.1, from coordinate 3,010 downwards.
GCCCTGGGCCGCGCCGCCGGATTCCACGAGCCGCACGAGCTTGTTGCAGGCGCCGCGCTCCTTGAAGGACGCCGTGAACTGCAGGTTCTCGAACTTCAGGAAGACCTGGGCACCCGTGATGTCCGACAGGGTCCGCGATTCCACACAGGGCGTTTCCAGCACCTGGCCCTGGAGCCGGGCCGCGGCCTGGCGGATGTCGTCGAGCGTCAGCATGGCCGCATTGTGGAGCCCAATGCCGCAGGCGCCGCGCGTTTTTGGGGGGCCGTCTTCCAAAGCCCGAAGGCCTGCGTTATCGTGGGCCACCCTTCCTTTGCTGATTGGAGAGCCTTCCATGGTGAAGCGTTTGGTCCGTGACCCGGTGGCCGCCCAGGTGATTGCCTCGCCTGGACTGGAGGCTGCACCGGTCCTGGACTTGATGTGTTCGCACTTCGTGCTGACGCTGGTGGCCCGGCAGGGCCCCAAGTTCAACGTCCGGCGCGACCTCAACAGCCTGCTGGCCATGGCCGGGCGCCACCTGGTGTGGCCGCAACCCGTGCTGCTGCGCCTGCGCGAGTTCCTGGCCCGCCGCTGCAGGGACAACGAGTTCTGGCGCGGCCACACCGCGCTGTCCACGGCCGAGTTCATGGAGCGCCACGGCATCTGGCGCGGCCCCTACGAGGAAGGCACGCTGTTCTTCTACCTCGACGAGTACGCCAAGGACCAGCCCAAGGACCTGCTGGCCGCACTCAAGGTCACCTGCGACTGGCTCACGCGCGCGCTCAAGAAGCAGTCCACGCTGGTCGAGAAGAACATCGACGCGCTGTCCGGCCTGCTGCAGCTCAACCGCGCCGAGCGCGCGCTGCTGCTGTACGGCACGCTGGCGCGTTACCAGCGCGACCTGCGCACCATCCTCGTGGAGGTCAAGGTCAACAACGCGCCCGAGGCCTATGCCGCGATCGCCGAAGTCGCCGGCGTCAGCGCCACCGAGGTCGGCGAGGCGCTGCGGGCCGGCTCGCGTCTGGAACGCATCGGCCTCGTGGAGAACCTGATCTCCGAGCACAACATCACCGACCTGGCCGACCTCATGAAGGTCAGCGAGAAGCTGCCGCCCGTGCTCATGCGCGAGTACCGCGACCAGAGCGAGCTCATGGCCGTGTTCACGCGGCCGGCCACCAAGAGCGCGCTGGCCATGGCCGACTTCGGCTTCGTGGCCGACGACGCCCAGGTGCTCGTGGCGCTGCTGCGCAACGCGGTCGCGCGCAAGGAGCCCGGCGTCAACATCCTGTTGTACGGCCCGCCCGGCACCGGCAAGACCGAGCTGGCGCGCGTGGTCGCCCAGGCCGCGGGACTGGACCTGTTCGAGGTCGAATACGCCGACCGCGACGGCAACTCGCTGTCGGGCCGCGACCGCTACCGTTCGCTGCAGATCGCGCAGGTGTTCCTCAAGGGCAGCGTGCAGGCCGCGCTGCTGTTCGACGAGGTCGAGGACGTGTTCCCGCCCATCAGCACCGAGGCCGCGCAGCTCATGGCGCGCGCCGAGCAGATCGCCGCGCCCGCCAGCGGCTCGGTCAGTGGCAAGGCCTGGGTCAACCAGATCCTGGAGACCAACACCGTGCCCACGCTGTGGGTCACCAACCGCATCGAGCAGATCGACCCGGCGTTCCGCCGCCGCTTCGCCTACCACCTGGAACTCAAGTCGCCGCCGCCCGGCGCGCGCGAGGGCCTGGTGCGCAAGACGCTGGCCGGCGTGGCCGTGTCCGATGCCTTCGTCGCCAAGCTGACCGAGCGCAAGGGCCTCACGCCCGCGCAGATCCGTACGGCCGTGCGCGTGGCCGGACTGGCCGGCACGGACGACACCGGCGTCGAACAGCTCATCGAACGCCAGCTGCGCAACGCCGACAAGGCCCTGGGCCGGGACAGCGAAGTGCGCAACGACATCCCCTCGGTCACCACCTACGACCTGGAGATGCTCAACGTCGAGAGCCGCTTCGAGATCGGCCGCATCGTGCAGGCACTCCAGGCACGCGGGCACGGCAGCCTGTGCTTCTATGGCGCGCCCGGCACCGGCAAGACCGCGCTGGCCGAGCACATCGCGCGCACGCTGGACCGGCCGCTGATGGTCAAGCGCGCAAGCGACCTCATGAGCAAGTTCGTCGGCGAGACCGAGCAGAAGATGGCCGCGATGTTCCGCGAGGCCGAGGCCGAGAAGGCCGTGCTGCTGCTCGACGAGGCCGACAGCTTCCTGCAGGACCGGCGCGGCGCCCAGCGCACCTACGAGGTCACCGAGGTCAACGAGATGCTGCAGGGCATGGAGCGCCACCGCGGCGTGTTCATCTGCACCACCAACCTCATGGACCGCATCGACCAGGCGGCGCTGCGCCGCTTCGCGTTCAAGATCAAGTTCAAGCCGCTGACCGCCGCGCAGCGCGAGCGCATGTTCGTGGCCGAGGCGCTGGGCGGGCAGGCCGAGGCGTTGAACACGCCGCTGCGCACGCGCCTGGCGCTGCTCGAGCAGCTGTGCCCGGGCGACTTCGCGGCCGTGCGCCGCCAGATCGAGATCCTGGCGGCCGAGATGGCGCCCGAGGAGTTCATGGCGCAGCTCGAAGCCGAGCACCGCATCAAGCCCGAGGTGCGCGAGGCGCGCGGCATGGGTTTCGTGCAGTAGCACCCGCGGCGCCGCGTCGATCCGGCAGATGCACGCCAAGGTCCTGCGCTACTTCGTCGAGGTCGTGCGCGCCGGCTCGATCCGCAAGGCGGCAGAGCAGCTGCATGTCGTGCCCACGGCGGTCAACCGGCAGATCCTGAACCTCGAGGAGGAGCTCGGCACGCCGCTGTTCGAGCGCATCCACAACAAGCTGCGGCTCACGCCGGTCGGTGAGATCGTGCTGGCGCACGCGCGCGCGACGCTGCGCGAGTTCGACACCGTGCGCGGGCGCATCGACGCCGTGCGCGGCCTGCGCCAGGGCGAGGCATCGCTGGCCACCACCACCGGCCTGGCCAGCTCTTTCCTGCCGGCCGTGGCGCTGCGCTG
>DATKFT010000044.1:0-3726 GCA_035544335.1 Pseudorhodoferax sp. | reverse complement strand
GAGGCGTGCTGGCGAACCAGCGATCATGCCTACGGACAAGGCGACGACGCGAATCTGGGTGACGCTCATGCCGGATAAGGGCGCTGCCGTCACTCGCCCAGGTACGCCTGACTTCGATCTGCTTGCAGCATGCATTGCCGTTGAATCCGGTGCAGCGAGGCGCTGCGGCCTGTCCGACTTGCTCTACGAATCACACGTCCAGGACGCTTACGAGCTGATTCTCGACAGCGTTCCCGACGATGCCCGGGCGGCCACCGAAGCAGTTCTGAGGGAACGTGGCTTCGATCCGGAGCGGGTGCCCTATGAAGCCGGTGACGGCCAGTGCAGCGTGACGGGCATCAACGAGCGTTGTTGTCCCTGCGGGCGGCACCTATGACGCTGGAACCGGTGCAACTGCGACCGCCAGACCTGCTGGTCAAGGCCGTCGCGGATGGGCGTCGTGTCGGGCTGCAACTGCTGCACATCGCGGGCGTCAAGAAGCCGCTCGCCGCGGCCGGCGGCTGGTGGTGCGCTCCACGGCGCATGACCGTGCTGCGGTCCCAAAGTGTGCAGGCCGTTGTTTCGGCGCTGCAGGCCGCGTTCCAAGGGCACTATGTGGACCTGGACGAAGTGCCGGCCACCGTCACTGCTGCGCTGCGTGATCCGCAGGCCGACTACTTCAGCCAGCTGCTCGACGTGCAGATCTTCCCGCTGCGCGGCACCGCACTCGCGCGCGGACGCTATGCAGTGAGCTTCCTGTACGACGGCCCTTGTGTGGCAGCGATGCGCTCGCTCAACGGGCTGTTTCACACGCACGCCGCAGCCTGGCAGGTGCAGGCGACACCGGAGCAGATCATCGAGCGCCTGCAGGCTGTGGCGGGCGTCGCACGCGAGTTCGTGTTCGTGCATGCGCATCCCGTACTGATCGAGAGCCTGTCGGCGTCGTCGGCAGGCCATGTGCCGATCAAGGTGCCGGCCATGGCGCCCGAGCGTGGCGTGGAGGGCACGGCGGCACCTGAAGAGGGCAAGGGGTACTTCTCCACCGAGCTGGAACGAGAAACGGGTTTGAGTTTCGACGCACAAGCGCTCGATGGACTGGTTGCGCGCTGCACCCTGCGCGACTACCAGGCGGCGGGTGTGCGGCACATGCTGGGCCAGTCGGGGTGCTGCCTGGGCGACGACATGGGCCTGGGCAAGAGCCGCCAGGTGGTTGTCGCCACACGCATGATCGCGGGTGCTGATCGTGTGCTGATCGTGTGCCCGGCCACCCTGCGCATGAACTGGCTGCGCGAGATCCAGATGGTGTTCCCGCAGTCGGTGGTGGGCATCGTGGGAGAAACCGCCCACGACGAGCTGCAGAGCTGCGAATGGGTGGTCGCCAACTACGAACGCCTGGGCGGCCTGGTGCGCGATGCGGACCTGACCTTCCAGGCCATGGCCGTGGACGAGGCGCACTACCTGAAGGAGTACGACTCGGGCCGAACCCGGAATATGTTCCTGCTGGCCGGCCGCATTCCACGCCGCTACGTCGTGACCGGCACTCCGCTCTTGAGCCGCGAGGTCGAGATGCACACGCTGCTGCGCATGACGGGCCACCAACTGGGCCAGCCCACGCTCAAGGAGTTCAGCAAGGAATTCGCCGGCACCAGCGAGAAGCGCGCGCGTCTGGCCGCGGCGCTGAAGGGCTGGATGCTCCGGCGCAGCAAGGATGTGCTGACGGAGCTGGGCGAGAAAAGCCGGCAGGTGGTCTACATCTCGCCGCCCGAGGGCCTGGGGGCCTACAAGGAGATCTGGGACGACATGAACCTGCAGGCCATGCCCAAGATCGTCAAGCTGCGCCAGGCGCTGGAAGCCTTGAAGATTGGCTATCTGGTGGAGATGGTCGAGGGCCTGTCGACCGGCGACAAGGTGATCATCTTCTGCGAGTACATCCCGACCGTGGAGGCGCTCTGCGAGGCGCTGCAGGCCGTTGGCATCGGCTGTGTGACCCTGGTGGGCCGGGACAGCCTCAAGACCCGCCAGCGGGCCATCGATGCCTTCCAGCAGAACGATGCCGTCACCGCGTTCATCGGCACGACGTCAGCGGCCGGCGTGGGCATCACGCTGACGGCGGCCAACTACGTTGCGTTCGCATCCCTACCATGGACGCCTGCCTTGATTCGGCAGGCCGAAGACCGGGCCTACCGCATGGGACAGAAGCGCGATGTGATCGTCAAGGTGCCGCTGGTGGCGGGCACGATCGATGAAGGCGTGTGGGAGCTGCAGCTCAGCAAGCGCGAGACCGAAGTCGAGGTCGTGGAGGCGGTGAAGACGGCGTTGCCGGGGATGCGGGTATGAGATTGGTTGCGGTGTACGCGTGGGACGTGGCGGTCCTTTGGGGAACGCGCAAGATCGACTGGCACACCGCGCTGCACGGCCTGCGACATCGGCCGGCTGCGCTCGCTGGCTGCGGCGGCAGCTACATCGTGGAGCCGGACCTGGAAAGACACTGGTAGAGGAACTGACGATGGCGTTGTTTGCGTGTTTCAGAGCAGCACCGACGGTGCGGAAAGTGGACTGGTTTCTGCTAGATTTGGGGTGTGACAGCTCATTGAGCACCACGCAGCCGCTCAGCCTTTGGAAGCGGCACGGCGAGCCTCCCAAGGGCTTGTCTGGGGCATTTTTTTCATCAACCCACCGGGGAACCTCTTCCCGGTCGGGCAGGTGGTTTCCCATTTTTTGGAGACCACCATGCAACAGTCCTCTTCCCCCTCCCCGAAGTCCCCTGCCTTCAATCCGCGCAGCGTCGATGCGCGGCATCTGCATCAGCTGTTCGAGCGCGTCGACGATGTTGTCGTTGCGCGTCTCCTGGTTGCCCGCTTCGCCGACGACGCCGACTTGTGCAAAGCCTTCCCGGGTGCGCACTTGCGGGCGCTGGAGACCGTCAAGCGCTCGCAGATCCGCTATGCCAAGGCCCGTCGCTACGGCGTGCTGGCCAGGACCTGCGGCGGCATTGCCCTCGATCTGATCGGCACTGCTGTGTCGACCGTGCAGCGCATCGGACGTGGGGTGGCTGCATCCATTCGCGCCGCGAAGCGGCGTGCGGCCTACGTCAAGTCGGTGCGCGGTCAGGCGCAGGTGATCTGCCTGCCTGATGCACGCAGTTCTGTGCCCAGCGAAGCCGAGCCCCGCATCCGCAGGGTCGCATGAGCCAGCCGGCTCAGGCACTTCTTCGTTCAAGCACTGGACCATCTCAAGGATCGAAAAATGACTGACACCAAGGAGCCACGGTACTACCAGGTCAACGCCACTCTCGACATCACGCTCCCCCGCGACGACAGCAGGGGGATGGCTGGTGCGGTCCGTTGGCTGGACAACTGTCTGAACGCTCAGCCCTGTGCTGAAGTGAGGATCAGCAACGTCACGGGATCGCTGTCGTGGGCCGAGTTTCTCGACGCCCCGATCTTTGGCCCGGAGCATCCCGACTACGCCGCGGATGTGTGCTTGATCAACAAGGTCGAGACCTGGCTGACGCTGGATCGCAAGGCGTTGATCTCCGAGCTGATTCGTCAGCACAACCTGTGGGAATCCGCGAAGTTGCAACAAGCGCTGCAGGCATCGATGGCGCAGGCCGGATAGGCCACCAGGATGGACAGGGCCGAACGCAAGTTCGGCCCTGCACATCTCCCAACGACTGCCACCTGCCTTCACTACAGCGCTCTCCAAGGAGCGCTGTACTGAACACAGGAACCAACCAAGGAAAACCGA
>DATKFT010000043.1:0-2937 GCA_035544335.1 Pseudorhodoferax sp. | reverse complement strand
CGCGGCCGCGCGCCGGCTCGGCCTGGACCCCGTGGCCGTGCGGCTGCGCAACACCGTGCCCGCCAGCGCCATGCCCTGGACCACGCCCACGGGCCAGCGGCTGGACTCGGGCGACTATGCCGGCCTGCTGGACGCGGCCTGCCTGCTGGCCGAGCTGCCCGCACTGCGCGCCGAACAGGCGCGCCGGCGCGCGGCCGGCGAGTGCGTGGGCATCGGCATCAACCTCTATGTAGAGCCCTGCGGCACGGGCTGGGAAAGCGCGCGCCTCACGCGCTGGCCCGACGGGCGCGTGCTGCTTGCCAGCGGCAGCAGCGCCCAGGGCCAGGGCCATGCGACGGCGTTCGCGCAGATCGCAGCCGATGCGCTGGGCCTGGCGCCCGCGCAGATCGAGGTCGTCGAGGGCGACAGCGACCAGGCCCCCGCCGGCATCGGCGCGCTGGCCAGCCGCAGCATGGCCATCGGCGGCAGCGCCGTGCTGCGCGCCGCGCAGGCGCTGCGCGCGCTGCCCGTGGCGCTGGAGCCCGTCAGCGTCGAGATCGTCCACACCGCCCAGGCCGAGGCCTGGAGCGCGGGCTGCTGCATCGTGCTGGCCAGCGTCGACCCCGCCACAGGCGCCGTGCGCGCCGAGCGCGCGTTCTGGGTCGACGATGCGGGCACGGTCGTCAACCCGCTGCTGTTCGAAGGCCAGATGCACGGCGGCTTCGCCCAGGGCCTGGGCCAGGCCCTCATGGAAACCATGCACTACGACGACGAGGGCCAGCTGCTGACCGGCTCGCTGATGGACTACGCCGTGCCACGCGCCGACGACATGCCCGAGCTCGTGCACCGCAGCCGGCCCAGCGCGACCCAGGCCAACCCGCTGGGCGCCAAGGGCGTGGGCGAGTCCGGTTGCATCGCCGCGCCCGCCGCCCTGCGCGGCGCCGTGCTGGACGCGCTCGCGCCATTCGGCATCCACCACCTCGACCTGCCCATGACGCCCGCGTCCGTCTGGCAGGCCCTGCACCACGACACCACCGGAGACACCCCATGCTGAAGTACCGCGCGCGCGACGCCAAGGCCTATGCGCGCGAACACCTGCGCGGCGTCTGGGCCGCTGCGCCCACGCCGTTCCGGCCCGAGGACCTCGCGCTCGACGAGGCCGGCCTGCGCCGCAACCTGCGCCACTGGATAGGCGAGCTCGGCGTCGGCGGCCTGTTCATCTCGGGCAAGCAGGGCGAGTTCTTCGCGATGTCGGTGGCCGAGCGCAAGCGCACGTTCGAGATCGCGGTGGAGGAAACCCAGGCCCTGGGAAACCGCAGCGGCACCATCCTGTCGTGCTCGGACCAGAACCTGGACACCGTGCTCGAACTCGCGCGCCACGCCCAGTCCATCGGCGCCGACTACATCGTCGTGCACGCGCCACTGCTGCACTTCGGCCGCGACGTGGACGACACCGTGTTCGCCTACTACGAATACATCGCGTCGCAGGTCGACATCGGCATCGCGATGTGGAGCCACGAGGACGCGGGCTACCTGATGTCGCCCGCGCTGTGCGCGCGCATCGCACGCGCCATTCCCAACATCGTGGCCATCAAGTACAGCGTGCCGCGCCCCCTGTACGTGGAGCTCACGCGCATGACCGAGGGCGAGCTCATCGTGAGCACGGCCTCCGAGGAGGAATGGCTGGACAACATCCTGGAGCTGAACTGGCAGGTCTACCTGTGCTCGATCCCGCCGCTGCTCTACCAGACCGCGGGCGACCGGCGCATCCACGACTACACGCAACTGGCCATGGCCGGCGATGCCGTGGGCGCGCGCCGCGTGCGCGACAGCCTGGAGCCCGTGCGCCAGGCCCTCAAGTCCTGCCGGCCGCCCGGCACGCCGCAGGCCTTCCAGAAGCACTGGCTCGCGCAGCTGGGCCAGGTCGGCGGCCCCGTGCGCCGGCCGCTGCTGAACCTGGACGCGGAGCAGCGCGCCCGCGTGTGCGCGGCCTTCGCCGCGAGCGGCTTGGGCGCGGCATGACGCAGCGCATCGCACTGATCGGCTTCGGTGCCATGGGCCGTGCGCTCACGCGCATGCTGGCCGCGCATGGCGAGGCCCAGCGCTGCGTGGCCGTGCTGCAGCGCCCCGGCACGCCGGCCGGCCAGGGCTGGCCCGCAGGCGCAGAACGTGTGGAGACCCTTGCAGACCTGCTCGCACAGCGGCCCGACCTGGTTGTCGAATGCGCGGGTCACGCCGCCCTGCAGCAGCACGGCGCCGGCGTGCTCGCGGCCGGCACCGACCTGCTCGTGGCGGCCGTCGGCGCACTGGCCGACGCCGCGCTGGAGCAGCGCCTGCGTGCCGCGGCCGAAGCGGGCCGCGCGCGCGTGCTCGTGCCGGCCGGCGCACTGGGCGCGCTCGACATCCTGTCGGCCGCGCGGCTCGCAGGCCTCACGCGCGTGGACTACCTCTCGCACAAACCCGCGCGCGCCTGGAAGGGCACGCCGGCCGAACAGCTCTGCGCGCTGGACCAGCTGACGGCGCCCACGGTGTTCTACGAGGGCACGGCACGCGAGGCCGCACTGCGCTTTCCGCAGAACGCCAATGTCGCGGCCGCCGTGGCGCTGGCCGGCGCGGGCTTCGAGGCCACGCGCGTGCGCCTCATGGCCGACCCCGCGGCCGAAGGCAACCGCCACGTGCTCCATGCCGAAGGCACGTTCGGCCACTTCGACTTCAGCGTCAGCGGCCAGGTGCTGCCGGACAATCCCAAGACCTCGATGCTGGCGCCGGCCAGCCTCGCGCGCTGCATCCTGAACCGCAGCGCCGCCATCGCCCTCGCCTAGGAGACATCCATGCCCCGCTACGGCCCGCCCATCAACTTCCCGCAGTGGATCGCCGAGCATGCCGACCGGCTCAAGCCGCCCGTAGGCAACCAGCAGGTCTGGCAGGACGCCGACATCCTCGTGACCGTGGTCGGCG
>DATKFT010000042.1:0-3992 GCA_035544335.1 Pseudorhodoferax sp. | reverse complement strand
GGCGCACCCGGTCACCGTGATGCCGCTGACCTGGGTCGACGCGCTGGTGCCGTTCCAGCCGGCCATGCTGTGGCCCTACCTGTCGCTGTGGTTCTACATCGGCATCGCGCCCGGCCTGCAGCGCGGGTTCCGGCAGCTGCTGGCCTACGGGCTGTGGACCGTGGTGCTCCTGGGCTGCGGCCTGGCCATCTTCTACTTCTGGCCGACCGCCACGCCGCCGCTGACGCTGGACCGCATCGGCCACCCGGGCTTCACGCTGCTGGAGGGCGTGGACGCCGCCGGCAACGCCTGTCCGTCCATGCACGTGGCCGCAGCCGTGTTCACCGGCATCCGGCTGCACGCCGTGCTGCGCGAGACCGGCGCGCCGCTGGCGCTGCGCCTGGTCAACCTGGCCTGGGCGCTGCTCATCGCCTGGTCCACCATCGCCGTGCGCCAGCATGTGGCGCTGGACGTGCTGGCGGGCGCCGGCCTGGGCCTGGCGGTCGCGCTGGCCTCGCTGCGCTGGCGCCCACGCCCGGGCTATCATGCCCACCGCCCGTAAAGACCGTCCACCATGAGTTCCCTGCCTGCTCTCCAGGAGCTGATCCACAACAAGTTCGGCATCGACGCCGCCACGTTGGCGCCCGGTACCTCGCTGCGCGAGTCCGGCTTCGATTCCCTGGCCCTGGTCGAGTTCGTGTTCGCGGTCGAAGACCAGTTCGGCATCGCGGTGCCCGACGACAACACCAGCATCGACACGCTGGCCGAGTTCGCGGCCCTGGTCGACGGCCTGGTCGCTGCCAAGCGGGCTGCCGCGTGAGCACCGCCGGGCCGCCCCAAGCTGCTCGCGCCGTAGCCGAAGGCGAAGGCACCCGGGTCAGCGCACAGGGCGTCGCCGTCACGGGCCTGGGCGTGGTGTCGCCGCATGGCCAGGACGCGGACGCCATGTTCGAGGCCCTGCTGCAGGGTCGCTCGGCCATCGTGCCGGTGTTCGACGAGCTGCCCAAGCCGGCCTGTGCCGCCACCGTGGACTTCGATCCGCTGCAGTGGTTCACCAAGCTGCAGCTGACCGGGGTGGACCGCGTGAGCCAGCTGGCCGTGGCCGCTGCCGGGCTGGCCCTGCGCGATGCCGGCGTGGTGGCGCTGGACGAGCTGCCGCCCGAACGCGTGGGCGTGTACGCCGGCTGCGGCATGGGCGGCGCCGCCGCCCTGGAGGCGGCCTACCGCAGTGGCGGCCGCGTGCCGCCGCTGACCATCCCGGCCTTCATGCCCAATGCGCCGGCCGCCCATGTGGCCATGCGCCACCAGGTGCGGGGCCCGGTGCTGACCTATTCCGTGGCCTGCGCCTCCTCGGCCGTGGCCATCGCCGAGGCCGCCGCCGCCGTGCAGCGCGGCGATCTCGACCTGGCCATCGCGGGTGGCAGCGAGGCGCTGATCCTGCCCGGCGTGGTCATGGCCTGGCAGGCCATGCAGACGCTGGCCGGCTTCGAACCCGGTGCGGCGGCCACGGCCGTGCGCCCGTTCGCGCGCGACCGCAGCGGCTTCGCGCTGGGCGAGGGCGCGGCCTTCCTCGTGCTGGAGTCGGCCGAGCGCGCGCGTGCGCGCGGCGCCCGCGTCCATGCACGGCTGGCGGGCTGGGGTCTGTCCAGCGATGCCACGCACCTGACCAAGCCCGACGCCGCCGGCCAGGCCCGTGCCTTGAACGCCGCGCTGCGCCGCGCCGGCCTCGCGCCGCGCGACGTCGGCTACTGCAACGCGCACGGCACGGCCACGCGTGCCGGCGACCTCGTCGAATGCGAGGCGCTGGCCCAGGTCTTCGGCGCTGCGCTGCCCGGCCTGGCCGTGAGTTCCACCAAGGCCTTGCACGGCCACCTGCTCGGCGCCGCCGGGGCACTGGAGGCCGTGGTCACGGTGCAGGCGCTCGCGCGGCGCCGGCTGCCGCCCAATGCCCACAGCAGCGACCCGGACCCCGACTGCCGCGTGCCGCTGGTGCCGGCCGGCGGAGCGGAGGCGCCGCAGCTGTCGGCTGCGGTCAGCAATTCCTTCGCCTTCGGCGGCACGAACGCCGTGCTCGCGTTCACGCGCGGCTGACGGCGGCCTTCTACCAGCGGTAGCTGGCGGTCGCCGTCGCCCTGCGTGGCTCGCCGTAGAAGCACAGGCCGCTGCACTGGGCGATGTAGGTCTTGTCGGCCAGGTTGCTGAGGTTGAGCGCGAACTTCCAGGGGCCGGTGGCGTAGCTCAGCATCGCATCGAACAGCGTGAAGGCCGGCACCTCCACGCCCGCCGTCGCCGTGCGCGTCGCGCCGACATGGCGCATGCCCAGGCCGGCCTTCAGGCCTGGCAGGTCGAAGGCGCCGAAGCTGTAGTCGCCCCACAGGGCCAACTGGTGGTAGGGCACGCCGGTGGCGCGCTGGCCGTCCTGCTCCGGCGTCAGGACGCTGCTGCGCACGGTGCGGGCATCCGTGTAGGCGTAGCCGGCGACCAGGTTCGCGTGCCTGCCGATCCGCGTCTTCGCCTCCAGCTCCAGCCCGCGCGAGCGCACCTCGCCATGCTGGACCGAGAAGTCGGGGTTGAGCGGATCGCCGACCAGGCTGTTGCTGCGCTTGAGCGCATACACCGCGGCCGTGAGCAGGGTGTCGCTGCCTTCGGGCTGGTAGCGCATGCCGGCCTCCCACTGCGCGCCGCGGGTCGGCTTGAAGCGCTGGCCCAGCCGGTCCGTGCCGGACTGCGGCACGAAGGACTGGCTGAAGCTGGCGAACGGCGCCAGGCCGTTGGCGGCCAGGTAGACCAGGCCGGCGCGGCCGGTGGTGGCGCGGCTCTTCTCGTTGTCGGCCGTCACGCCGTCGCCGAAGAAGGCGTGCTCGTCATAGCGCACCTGGTCGTGGCGGCCACCGAGCAGGACGACCCACCGGTCCGCGATCTTCATCTGGTCCTGCACATAGACACCGATCTGCCGCTTGCGCTCCTTCCAGGAGAAATCCGAGGGCGTGGGCGCGCCGAGCGCACCGCCGTACACCGGCGCATACAGGTCCAGGGCCGGGGCGGTGCGGTCGTAGCGCTCCGATGCGTGCCGCTGGCGCGTGAAGTCGAAGCCGGCCAGCACGGTGTGGACGACAGACTCCGTCGTCCAGCGCGACTGCAGCGAGGTGTCGGCCACGACGGCGGCGGAGCGGTCCTCGCGGTTCTGCGCGCCACGGTACTGGGTGGAGCGCTGATCGGCGGCCAGGCCCCAGATCCAGGTCGTGTCGTAGCGGTTGTCCGCCTGCAGATAGCGCAGGCTGTGGCGCAGCGTGAGCCGGTCGTCCAGGGCCTGCTCGAACAGGTAGCCGATCGCGTAGCGCGTGAGGTCGAAGCGGTCGTGGCCCGGCTCGCCGACGAAGCGCTCCCTGGCGATGCGTCCGTTCGGATTGGGCAGCAGCGTTCCGCCCATCGGCAGGCCGGCGATGGCCGCTGCGCGGTCGTGCTGGTACTCGGCCAGCAGGGTCAGCGAGGTCCCGGCCGTTGGCTGCCACTTGAGGGCCGGGGCGATGAAGATCCGGTCGTCCGGCAGGTGGTCCACGAAGCTGTCGCCCTCGCGCGCCAGCGCCGTCAACCGGTAGGACCAGCTGCCGTCCCCGGACAGTGCGCCGCCGAAGTCGCCCGACACCTGCCGGCGCTGGAAGGAGCCCACCGAGACGTTGAGCTCGCGCAGCGTCTCGGACGTGGGGCGCTTGCTCACCGTGTTGATGATGCCCCCGGGGGCGGCGGTGCCGTAGAGCACGGACGCGGCGCCCTTGAGGATCTCGATGCGCTCCAGTCCATAGGGCTCCTGCCGGCCGTTGTAGGGGTTCACGGTGTACTTGACGCCGTCCCGGTAGTAATTGCCCGACTGCGGGTCCATCTCAAAGCCGCGCAGTGAGAAGGAGTCGTTGGTGCCGTCCCCAGTGCCACCGCCGCCGCGGGCGAGCGAGAGTGCGACGCCCGCGGTGTAGCCGATGGCCTCCACCAGGCTGTCGGCCTTGCGCGTCTCGATC
>DATKFT010000041.1:0-3770 GCA_035544335.1 Pseudorhodoferax sp. | reverse complement strand
CAAGACGCAGGCCCTCGCGGAAGTCGAGATGGCCAGCGAGCCGCGCCTGCTGCAGCTCGCGCCCATCCGCGGCACGCCCTGGACCCTGGCCGTCGCACTGGACCGCGGCGAGGCGCTGGCCGGCGTGCACCGCATGGTCTGGACCTCGGTGGCCAGCAGCATCGCGATCGCCCTCGCGGCCGTGCTCGTGATCGGCAGCGTCGTGGTCGCCAGCCTGCGGCCGCTGCTGCGCCTGCGCGCGGCCATGGACAACGTGGCCTCGGGCGAGAGCAACCTCGCGCAGCGCCTGCCCACCAACGGCGCGTCCGAACTGGCCGGCATCGCGGTCGGCTTCAACCAGTTCGTCGAGAAGCTGCAGGCCATGCTGACCGAGATCCGCTCCAGCGCCGACCACATCGGCACGGCCAGCAGCGAGATCGCCAGCGGCAACCAGGACCTCAGCAACCGCACCGAGCAGACCGCGGGCAACCTGCAGCAGACGGCGGGCAGCATGGACGCGCTGACAGCCACCGTGCGCCAGTCGGCCGAGGCCGCCCAGCATGCCAACCAGCTCGCAGGCAGCGCGGCCGGCGTGGCGCAGCGCGGCGGCAGCGTGGTCGGCGAGCTCATCACGACCATGGACGACATCCAGACCAGCAGCCGGCGCATCGGCGACATCATCGGCGTGATCGACGGCATCGCGTTCCAGACCAACATCCTCGCGCTCAACGCCGCGGTGGAGGCCGCGCGCGCCGGCGAACAGGGGCGCGGCTTCGCGGTGGTCGCCAGCGAGGTGCGCAGCCTGGCCCAGCGCAGCAGCCAGGCCGCGCGCGAGATCAAGGAGCTCATCGGCACCAGCGTGGCCAAGGTGGAAACCGGCAGCGCGCTGGTGCACACCGCGGGCAGCACCATGCAGGAGATCGTGCAGAGCGTGCAGCGCGTGAGCGACATCGTGGGCGAGATCAGCACGGCCGCCAACGCGCAAAGCCAGGAGATCGACGGCGTGAACGGCGCGGTCGCCCAGCTCGACCAGATGACGCAGCAGAACGCCGCCCTCGTGGAGCAAAGCGCCGCGGCCGCGCAAAGCCTCAAGGAACAGGCCGTGCGCCTGAACCACGCCGTGGGCGTGTTCCGCCTGGTCTGAAAGCGGGCCTGCGGCGGCGGCCGCCGCACGGCCCGCACCGTCCGCATCGCCACCCCGACGCTGCCAGGCTTTGTGCGCGACCTGCGTAGAAACCCCAATCGCAAGAACATGAAACCGGTTTCACACTCGGGGCGTGAACTACCAATTCCAGTTCGACGCCGTTTTCAACGCCTGGCCGCTGCTGCTCAAGGGCAGCTGGATCACGGTGCAGCTCTCGCTGACAGCCACGGTGCTGGGCCTCGTGGTGGCCGTGTTCGGCGCCTGGGGCAAGACCAGCGGGCCCGCCTGGCTGCGCTGGGTCGTCCAGGCCTACATCGAGCTGATCCGCAACACGCCCTTCCTGGTGCAGTTGTTCTTCTTCTTTTTCGCGCTGCCTGTCTTCGGGCTGCGCTGGTCGCCCTACCAGGCCGCGCTGACGGCCATGGTCGTGAACCTGGGCGCCTACGCCACCGAGATCATCCGCGCCGGCATCGAGTCGATTCCCAAGGGCCAGTTCGAGGCCGGCCGCGCGCTGAACCTCAAGGGCTGGGAGATCTTCCGCTTCGTGGTCCTGAAGCCCGCGCTCAAGGCCATCTACCCCGCGCTGACCAGCCAGTTCATCCTGCTCATGCTGACCTCGGCCGTGGTCTCGGTGATCTCGGCCGATGACCTCACTTCCGTCGCCGCCACGCTGCAGTCGCAGACCTTCCGCAGCTTCGAGATCTACATCGTGGTCACGGCCATCTACCTGGGCCTGGCGCTGGCGTTCTCGGGCCTGTTCAAGCTCGTGCACCGCCAGTTCCTGAACTATCCCGACAAAAGATAGACCGAGATGCGCACCTTTGGCTGGCCCGAATTCCTGTTCATCGTCGAAGCGGCGAAATGGACCCTGGCGCTCTCCGCGATCGCCTTCGTCGGCGGCGCCATCCTGGGCCTGCTGGTCGCACTGGCCCGCACGAGCGAGCACCGCGGCGTGCAGTTCGCGGCCACCGGCTTCATCCAGGTGTTCCAGGGCACGCCGCTGTTGCTGCAGCTGTTCCTGATCTTCTTCGGCTTTCCGGTGCTGGGGCTGGACATCAACCCCTGGGTGGCGGCCAGCGTCGCGCTGACCTTGAACACCGCGGCCTTCCTGGCCGAGATCTGGCGCGGCTGCATCCAGGCCGTACCGGCCGGCCAGCGCGAAGCGGCGCTGGCGCTGAACCTCTCGTACCTGGACCGCATGCGCGACGTGGTCCTGCCGCAGGCCTTCAAGATCGCGCTGCCGCCCACCGTGGGCTACGGCGTGCAGGTGATCAAGGGCACCTCGCTGGCCGCCATCATCGGCTTCACCGAGGTCACGCGCGCGGGCCAGATCATCAACAACGCGACCTTCCAGCCGCTGCACGTGTTCACCACCGTGGCCGCCATCTACTTCGTGATCTGCTGGCCGCTGTCGCTGCTGGCCGCACGCATGGAAAAGCGCCGCGCCGCGGCACTGACACGCTGAATCCGTTCCCGTTCCAACCCAAGGAGACCTCCATGAGCATGACCCGCCGCGCCACCCTCGCGCTGACCCTGGCCGCCGCCACCGCGACCTGGGCCCTGCCCAGCGCCGCGCAGACCGTGGCCGACCTCAAGAAGAAGGGCGAGATCACGATCGGCATGCTCGTGGACTTCCCGCCCTATGGCACGACCAACGCGCAGAACCAGCCCGACGGCTACGACGCCGACGTGGCCAAGCTGCTGGCCAAGGACCTGGGCGTGAAGGCCAACATCGTGGCCGTGACCGGCCCCAACCGCATCCCCTTCCTGCTGACCAACAAGGTCGACGTGCTCGTGGCCTCGCTGGCCATCACGCCCGAGCGTGCCAAGCAGGTCGACTTCTCGACGCCCTACGCGGCCGCCACCATCGTGCTGTACGGCGCGACCAAGCTGCAGCTCAAGGAACCCGCCGACCTCAAGGGCAAGCGCGTGGGCGTGGCCCGCGCGAGCACGCAGGACGTGGCCCTGACCGCGATCGCGCCCGAGGGCACCGAGATCCGCCGTTTCGACGACGACGCCTCGGCCATGCAGGCCCTGATGTCGGGCCAGGTCGATGCCATCGGCTGCTCGACCACGGTGGCCGCGCAGATCGCCAAGCGCGCACCCGCCGGCACCTACGAGAACAAGTTCAACCTGCGCCAGCAGGTCATGGGCGTGGCCATGCGCCCGGGCCAGGCCGAACTCAAGAAGACGCTGGACGACTTCGTCGACCGCAACAAGAAGAACGGCGAGCTGAACAAGCTGTACCAGAAGTGGCTGGGGACGGATTTCCCCGCCATGCCGAATTCGTGAACACCCCCCGGGCGGCTGCGCCGCTCCCCCCTTTCGCTGCGCGACGGGGGCGCACCCGGTGGCCTGGCAGAGCCGGTTCCGCGGGTGCCCTGGCATGGCCTGCGCCGCGGCCACCGGAACTCGGCTTGCAACGCGAGGTTGACATTGAATGACTGATACGGCGCACACCCTCGGCGCCCCCATCATCGAGATGGCGGGCGTCAACAAGTGGTATGGCAGCTTCCAGGTGCTGACCGACATCGCGCTGTCGGTGCGCGCCGGCGAGCGCATCGTGGTCTGCGGGCCCTCGGGCTCGGGCAAGTCCACGCTGATCCGCTGCATCAACCGGCTCGAGACCGTGCAGCAGGGCTCCATC
>DATKFT010000040.1:0-2459 GCA_035544335.1 Pseudorhodoferax sp. | reverse complement strand
AGGCCGATCGAGACCTTGCGGCCACTGCGCACGGCGGCGGGCACGACGTGGCGGATCTGATGCAGCACCCAATCGCGCGGCTGGCGCAGCTTGTGGTCAAGGTGGATGTCGGACACCGGCACGGAGAGGTGGATGATGTCCGCCTCGCAGGCCATCGCGCGGGCCAGATCGTCCATCGTCAACCTGCCCCAGACCATCAGCTCGGCCGTCGCACCGGTGGCCTCCACCGCCGTGGCGATGGTGCCGATGGCCTCGATCTCTGCCGCGCCCATCGCCGGGATGCCGATCTCCATTTCCCGCACGCCCGCCGAGGCCAGCGCCTGGGCGATGGCGCATTTCTCCTGCACGGTGAAGGCCACGCCTGCGGTCTGTTCGCCGTCGCGCAAAGTGGTGTCGTTGATGGTGATGGCGCTGGTCATGGTGAGGGTCTCTTGCACCCTCCTTCGCAAAGCGTGTGCCACCGCGTTGGAGCCTTTAAAAAGGCCGTAAAGCCGCTTGTGTCGTGTGCTTTGTCGCAAGTGCTGTGCAAAGCGCGACGGCGCTGATCGGTGGGTGTCGGGAATGTTCCGTTTCACACAGCGCGCCTTGGCGCGCCAAGGGCTCAGCGTTCGCGCGCGTGGTTGCGCGAATGGCGTGGCAACTCGATCGTGAGGTCCGCGTCGCGCGGCTTGACGCAGCAGGCCAGGCGGGACTGGTCATCAAGGCCCCAGGCATGGTCGAGCTGGTCGCTCTCCTCGTCATCGGGGGCGCTGAGCGATTCCGCGCCGACACGCACGTGGACGTGGCAGGTGGCGCAGGCGGCCACCATCTCGCAGGCATGCTCGATGGCGATGCCGGCGCGCAAAAGCCCTTCGCACAGAGAACGTCCCCGTGCCAGTTCGAAGTCGCTGCCTTGCGGGCACAGCTCGGGGTGGGGCAGGACGTGAATGCGTGGCATGGCCAACCCTTAGCCCAGGCTGGCCAGGTCGCGCCCCGTCAGTGCACGGCTGATCGACGCGTTCATGCGCCGTGCGGCGAACTCTTCCGTGGCGGCGGACAGCGCTGCGGAAGCTGTGCGCAGATCCTCCAGGGCGGCGTCGGTTTCCAGGGCATCGCTGACACGGAACATCGCCTGGCTTATCGCGTCGGCCTCGGCCACGTCGAGCAGCACGCCGTCTTCGGCCAGGGCGCTGCCGGTCGCGTCCATCAGCCGGCGTGCGTCCACCTGGGCCTCGCGCAAGGCGCGCAGTTGCGCATCCTGCGCGCTGGTGCTGAAGGCGTCCTGCAGCATCGCGGTGATCTGCTCATCGGCCAGACCATAGGAGGGCTTGACCTCGACATGGGCCTGCACGCCGGTGGTGAGCTCGCCGGCCGTGACCGACAGCAGCCCGTCGGCATCGATCTGGAAGGTGACGCGGATGCGCGCGGCCCCGGCCACGGCCGGTGGAATGCCGCGCAGCTCGAAGCGCGCCAGTGATCGACAGCCGGCCACGGTTTCCCGTTCGCCTTGCACCACATGCAGCGACATGGCGGTCTGACCATCCTTGAAGGTGGTGAACTCCTGCGCTCGGGCGGTGGGCAGGGTGGCATTGCGCGGCACGATCTTCTCGACCAGCCCTCCCATGGTCTCGATCCCCAGCGACAGCGGGCAGACGTCCAGCAGCAGCCAGCCGTTGTCGCCGCCTGCGCCGTTGCCAGCCAGCACGTCGGCCTGCATGGCCGCACCGATGGCCACGACCTGGTCCGGGTCGATGTCGCACAGCGGCTCGCGGCCGAACAGGCTGCCGACGGCTTCTCGCGCCAGCGGCATCCGTGTGGAGCCGCCCACCAGCACCACGCCATCGACGTCCGCCGCGGTGAGGCCGGCATCACGCAACGCGCGGCGCGTGCTGCGCAGGGTGCGTTCGATCAGGGGCATGCCCAAGGCGGCGAAGGCCTCGCGTGAGAGCGTGGCCTGCAGGCGTCGGCCGTCCGCCAGCACGGTCTGCAGTTCGGTCGATGGCGCACTGGACAGGGCTTCCTTGGCCCGACGCGCGGCGGCCAGCAGGCCGCGTTGCTCGCCAGGCTGCAGCGCGGCCAGCCGGCCGCCGGGCACGCCCGGATCACCGATCGCCCCGCATGCGCAGAACCAGTCGGCGATGGCCGCATCGAAGTCGTCGCCCCCCAGGGCCGAATCGCCGCCGGTGGACAGCACCTCGAACACGCCGCGCGACAGGCGAAGCACGGAGATGTCGAAGGTGCCGCCGCCCAGGTCGTAGATGGCGAAGCAGCCTTCGGTACCTTGGTCCAGGCCGTAGGCGATGGCGGCGGCCGTGGGCTCGTTGAGCAGCCTCAGCACGGTCAGTCCGGCCAGCCGGGCGGCGTCCTTGGTGGCCTGGCGCTGCGCATCGTCGAAGTAGGCAGGCACCGTGATCACCACGCCGCCGAGCGCGCCGCCCAGTGTGGACTCGGCGCGTTCGCGCAGCGTGCGCAGGATGTCG
>DATKFT010000039.1:0-3326 GCA_035544335.1 Pseudorhodoferax sp. | reverse complement strand
CTACGACCTGTGGCGCGACCTGGGCAACGCGGGCTGGTCATGGCAGGACGTGGTGCCCTACTTTCAGCGCGCAGAAACCAGCGACAGCGGAGAAGGCGCTTGGCGCGGCCACGCGGGGCCGCTGCGCGTGTCTTTTCCGGGCCAGCAGCATTCGACCACCGACGCCTTTGTGCAGGCCGGCGTGGCGACGGGACTCACCCGCAATTCCGACATCGCGGGTGCCACGCAGGAAGGTGTGGGCTACCTGCAGCACACCATCGGCGACGGCCTGCGATCGTCCACCGCGCGGGCCTACCTCACGCCCGCGCGCACCCGGCCGAACCTGCAGATCGTGGGCAATGCGGCGGCGGTTCGCGTGCGCGTCGAGGACGACCGCGCCAGGGGCGTCGAGTTCATCCAGAACGGCACACGCCAGTTCGCACGGGCACGCCGGGAGGTGCTGGTCTGCGCGGGCGCGATCGGCTCGCCGCAGCTGCTCATGCTCTCGGGCATCGGCGCGCCCGAACAGTTGCAGGCCCATGGCATCGCGGTGCATCGTGCGCTGCCCGGCGTGGGCGCCAACCTGCAGGACCACCTCGCGATGAACGCGGGCTACGAAGTGCGCGAAGGTGCCTCCATGAACGCCGCACTGTCGGGCTGGCGCAAGTTCGCGCATGGCGCCGGTTACCTGCTGCACCGGCGCGGACCGTTGGCCGTGGGCGCTTCGCATGCGGTGGCCTTCGTGCGCAGCGACCCACGCATCGAGGTGCCCGACATCCAACTGAGCTTCCGCCCGCTGAGCTTTGCCTTCGACTCGAAGAACCAGTTGCGCATGCATCCTTTTCCGGGCGTGCAATTCGCCAGCGCCATGCTGCGCCCGCGCTCGCGTGGCCAGCTCGCGCTGCGTTCGGCCGACCCGCACGCGGCGCCACTGATCCAGGCCAACTACCTCAGCGACCCCGACGACGAGCGCGTGATGATCGCCACGCTGCACTGGATCCGCCGCATCGCCGCCGCGCAACCCCTGGCCGGCCTGATCGTGCGCGAGGACGTGCCTGGCGCCCAAGTGGAAAGCGACGACGAGATCATGGACTTCGTGCGCCGCAACAGCCAGACGCTCTACCACCCGGTGGGCACCTGCGCGATGGGCGCAGGGCCGCTGGCGGTGGTCGACGCACGGCTGCGCGTGCACGGCGTACCGGGCCTGCGCGTGGTCGATGCGTCCGTCATGCCCACCATCGTGAGCGGCAACACCAACGCGCCCACCATCATGATCGCGGAGAAAGCCGCCGACATGATCCTCGAGGACACCCGCCGTCCATCGATGCCAACCTCGACCTCGACTTCGACTCTGACCTCCACCGAGATTCGCCATGACGCTGTACACGCTTGATCATTTCATCGACGGCGCCGACCGCGCGCCGGCCAAGGGTCGCTACACCGAGGGTTTCGACCCGCGCACCGGGCAGGCCATCAGCCGGGTGGCACTCGGCAACGCGCAGGACGTGGCGCTGGCCGTGGCCGCCGCACAGCGCACCTTCGCGGCCTGGCGAAACATGCGCCCGCTGGCGCGCGGGCGGCTGCTCACGCAGGCCGCGCTGGCCATCCGCGCGCAGGCGCGCGAGTTGGCCGCCATCGAATCGCGCGAGACGGGCAAGTCCACCCCGCAAGCGCTGGGCGAGATCGAAGGCGTCGCGCAGTACTTCGAGCTGTACGGCGGGCTGGCCACCGCGCTACAGGGCGAGACCATCGGCCTCGGTGCGGGCTACCACTCGTACACGCTGCGCGAACCCTATGGCGTGGTCGGCGCCATCCTGCCGTGGAACGCGCCGCTGAACCAGGCTGGCCGCGCCTGCGCGCCGGCGCTGGCGGCGGGCAACACGGTGGTCGTGAAGCCGTCGGAAGCGACCTCTGGCTCGGTGCTCGCGCTGGCGCGGCTGCTCATCGGCTGTGGCGTGCCGGCGGGCGTGTTCAACGTCGTCACCGGCATCGGCACCGAGGCGGGTGAAGCACTGGTGCGCCACCCCGAGGTGCGCAAGATCGCCTTCACCGGCTCGCTGCGCGCAGGCCAGCAGATCGGCCGCATCGCCGCCGACCGCGTGCTGCCGCTCACGCTGGAGCTGGGCGGCAAGTCACCAGACATCGTCTTCGCCGATGCCGATCTCGCGCTGGCTGCACCCGGCGTGCTCAAAGGCTTCTTGACGCACGCCGGCCAAGTCTGCCTGTCGGGCACGCGCATCTTGGTCGAACGATCGGTCCATGACGACTTCGTCGCCGCGATGCGCGAAGCGATGGCGAGCTACCGCATCGGCGCGACGGACAGCACCGTCGGCCCCATGACCACACGCGCGCAGTACGAGAAGGTACAGGCCTACTATGCCATCGCCCAGGCCGAAGGGGCAGTGGCCGAGGTCGGTGGGCACCTACCCGACGACCCGGCGCTGGCAGGCGGCTGGTTCGTCTCGCCCACGCTCTATTCAGGCGTAGACAACAACATGCGCATTGCGCGCGAGGAAATCTTTGGCCCGGTCGCCTGCGTGATTCCTTTCGACGACGAAGCGCAGGCCATCGCCATCGCCAACGACACCGAGTACGGGCTTGCGGCCGGCATCTGGACGCGCGACCTGGCGCGCGCGCACCGCGTGGCCGCGCAACTGGAAGCCGGGCAGATCTACGTCAATGAGTACATGGCCGGAGGCGTGGAAACGCCGCTGGGCGGCCATAAGATGAGCGGCTACGGACGCGAGAAGGGGCTCGAAGCGCTACACCACTACACGCATGTGAAGTGCGTCACCGTGCGGCTGTGATCCGGAAGGCGCTCAAGCGCGCCGCGCTTGCGTGATCGCTTCGTGCATGGCCAGCGTCTGGCGCGCGATCTGCGCATGCAGCAGCTCGACCATGCGCCCACCGACCTTCAGCACCCCCTGGCCCTGGTTCTCAGGCAAATCGAATGCCGCAACCACCGCGCGCGCATCGTCCACTTCCTGCGTGCTGGGCGAGTAGGCTTGGTGGCAGGCCTCGATCTGCGCGGGGTGGATCAGCGTGCGCCCGTCGAAGCCCATCTGCCGCCCCTGCTCGCAGGTGGCCGAGAAGCTCGCTGTGTCCTGGATGTCGTTGTGCACGCCGTCGAGCACGCACAGCCCGTTGGCGCGCGCGGCCATCAGCGCGATGGCGAGCATCGGCACCAGCCCCTCGCGCATCGGCGTGTGGCGCGCGCGTAGTTCCTTCACGAGGTCATTGGTGCCCAGCACCCAGGTGGTCATGCGGGCGTCGGGCGCCTGCGCGAGCTTGCCCATCGCCTGCGCGTTGAGGATGGCCTCGGGCGTCTCGACCATGCACCACAGCGC
>DATKFT010000038.1:0-4607 GCA_035544335.1 Pseudorhodoferax sp. | reverse complement strand
AACGGCGTCCTGCGAGCCACGGTGCCAAAGGCCGCGGAGCAGGCCATGCCAGCAGACGCCACGGATCTGGCTTTGCCAGGCCGCAGGCGGCGCCCCCTGGAGGGGGTTGGCGGAGCGCGCAGCGCGCAGACTGGGGGTGCTTCATGTCTGCACGGCCACATCGATGTAGTACAGCCCCCAGGGGCACAGCGCAAAGCGCTCGTGCACGGGCTTGTGCTGGAAGGCGGGCAGGCGGTCGGCGTCGTAGACCGCCCATTGCGGGCCGAGTCCGCCCAGCGCGAGCGGCTGGCCGTCCAGGTGCGTGGCCACGAGCATGCGGTAGGCCTGGGCGTCGGCCAGCGACAGCATGGCGTTGTAGCCGTCGACCGCGCGCAGGCCCAGGCGCAGCGGTGCCTTCAGGTCGGCGCCGGCCGCGGCCAGCACGGTGGCGAGCAGCGGGCCGGCCAGCTGGTGCTCCTTGTTGTCGTACTCCAGCGTGGGTTCGATCTGCACGCGCGGCAACCGCTGCAGCGCGCCGGCGTCGAAACTGAAGGCCTTGGCGAACTGCACGCCGTGCTTGGCCATCATCTGGTCCAGCGCCTTGTCGAGCGGGCCGCGGTTGCCCTTGGCAATGGCGCCGCCCACCGTCAGCAGCGCGGGCTGCGCCGCGCCGGCGGCGGCGCCTGGCGCCTGGTTTCTTGTCTGGTTCTGCGCCTGGGCTGCGCCCGTGGCCGCCAGCGCTGCGCCGGCCAGGAACTGTCGCTTGTGCATGGGGCGTCTTCCGAGGTCTGGTGGTGGCGCGGGCATTATGGTCGCGCGCCGGGCAGGGCGGGCGGAGCCGCGTCGGTCACAATGGCTCCGCACTCGCGTACTTGTCCACCCCCCGCACCATGTCCTCCAAGCGTCTTCTCGTGATCCCCGCCAGCGCGCGCGCCGGCTCCCTGAATGTCCAGCTGGCGCGCCACGCGGCCAGCCTTGCCGAGGCGGCGGGCTGGCAGGCCAGTCTGCTGGACCTGCGTGCGCTGGACCTGCCGGTCTACGACGGCGACCTGGAGGCCGCGCAGGGCGTGCCCGCGGGCGCGCTGGCGCTGCAGCAGGCCATTGCCGACAGCACGGCCGTGCTCGTGGTCACGCCCGAGTACAACGGTTTTCCGACGCCGCTGTTCGTCAACGCTTTCGACTGGCTGTCGCGCATCCCGGCCCAGGACGCCCGGCCCGCGGGCCTCGCGACCACGGCCGACAAGCCGGTCGGCCTGCTGTCGGCCTCGCCGGGCCCGCTGGGCGGCCTGCGTTCCATGAACTTCGTGCGCCAGTACCTGCAGATGGCGTTTGCGATGCTGGTGGTGCCGCAGCAGTTCGCGCTGGGCCGGGCCCATGAGGCCTTCGATGCCCAGGGTGCCTTGTCCGATGCGCGCGCGGCCCAGTCGGTGACGCGCGTGCTCGATGCGCTGGCGCGGCTGACGCCGGCAACGGCGCGCTGAGCGGCGGCGGCGCCGCGGGCGCCGGGCCTGCCTGTGCGGCACTTCGCTGCGCCCGCCCTGGGGCCCGCGACGGGGCAATGGGCCGGTGGCCACGGTCCGCAACCGGCTTGTGCCGCGCACCGGCCGATGCGCTGGCGCTTCAGGCTCTGCTGGCGCGCCCGGCCAGGTCGGCCTGCAGGCTGGCGGGCAGGCGCGAGAGCAGCCAGTGCAGTGCCAGCGGCAGCAGCACCATGTCGTCGAGCACGCCGATGAAGGGGATGGCGTCGGGCAGCAGGTCGATCGGCGAGACCAGGTAGAAGGCCAGCAGCGCGGCCGCGAGCTTGAACCAGCCCGGCGTGCGCGGATCGCGCAGCGCCCACCAGAGCTTTCGGAGGTCGCCCCGCAGCAGGGTCCACATCAGCGACAGGCGTTTGAACATCGGCAGCATTCCCGTACAACGCGGCCCGGCGGGCCTGGAGCACGGACATGGGGGCCACGCACAGTGGCTGCAAGAGGCCGGCACGCTTTGTTGCAAATGCCGCGGCCCGGTCTCCAGCGACCTCCGGCGACTTGTCAGCGGCCGCGCCGGCCGGCCCGCTTGGCCTCGTACATCGCGCTGTCGGCACCGCCGAGCAGGTCGTCGGCGGTCCTGTCGCTGCGCGGCTGGTAAAGCGCGGCGCCGATGCTCACAGACACCTGCACGGTCGCCGTTTCGAGCACGAAGGCTTCGCCGATGGCCGCGTCGATCTTGGCCGCGACGCGTTGCGGGTCGGTGGCGGGGTCGTCCACCGGGTCGAGCAGCACCACGAACTCGTCGCCGGCCAGGCGCGCCACCAGGTCGGTCACGCGCACCGCCCCCAGCAGGCGCTGGCCGGCCTGGCGCAGCAGTTCGTCGCCGGCCTCGTGGCCATGGGTGTCGTTGATGGCCTTGAAACCGTTGAGGTCCAGGAACAGCAGCGCCAGGTGGTGCTCCAGCCGGTCGGCCCGGGCCAGCGCCACGGGCAGGTTGTTGTGCAGTGCGCGGCGATTGGGCAGGCCGGTCAAGGCATCGCGCGTGGCCTCTTCCTCCAGGCGCAGCTGCAGCTCCTTGCTGGCCGTGATGTCGAACACCATGGCATGGAAGCCGTCCAGGCGGCCCTCGGTGTCGCGGTGTGGCAGGTAGACCGCGCGGCTGTACTGGCGCCGGCCGTTGAGCACCATGCTGCGTTCGAACTGCACGGGCTCGCCGCTCAGCACCCGCGCCAGTTCGGCCTGCCAGGTGCGGATGGCCTGCACGCCGTACAGCGACTCCAGCGTCTGGCCCACCAGCGCGGCCGGGTCCACGCCGAACCAGTCGCGGTAGGTCCGGTTCGCGAAGCGGTAGCGCAGGTCGCGGTCCACGTCGGCCACCAGCGCCGGCATGTTGTCGGTCAGCGTGCGCAGCTCCTCGCGGCTGGCATGGATCTCGGCCGTGCGCTGCACGATGCGCTGCTCCAGCGCGCTGTTGATGTTCTCGAGCTCGGCCCGGTGGCCGGCCTCGCGCTCCTCGGCGTCGGCCAGCGCGCGCGACAGCAGCGCGACCTCGCGGTAGTCGTCCAGCCGCGGCACCGGACCGCCGCCGCTGGCGCGCGCGGCCACGGCCTGCGTGAGCCGGTACAGCGGCCGCGTCAGCCGGCGCGCCGCGAGCGGGGCGCAGAGCATGGCCAGCAGGCACACGAGCAGGCCGCCGGCCACCATTTCGCGGCGCAGCTGGTGGTATTCGGCAAAGGCGACGCGCTCGCTCTGGCGCACCACGACCACCCAGCCCAGGCCGGGGTAGTTCTGGTGGCCGACAGTGGGCACGATGGCGGTGGCATAGCGCTGGCCGTCGCCCCAGGCCCGCACGGCGGCGCCTTCGGCCGCGCGCAGCGCGCCCGCGGCCGGCAGGTCCAGCGCCCGGCCTTCGGTGCCGGGCGGTCCCAGCAGGACCTGGCCCTGGGCATCGACGACGAACAGCTCGGCCCCGTAGGCGGCTTCGGCCGGTGCCAGCAGGCTGCGCTGCAGGTCGCGCGCCCATTGCCAGCTCAGGTGCGCGCCCAGCACGGCGCGCAGCGCGCCCTGGGCGTCGGTGATGGGCATCGCGATGTCGACGAAGCGCCAGGGCTCCTGCTGCTGCGGCAGCAGCTTTTCGAGCAGCACGGCCGCATGCACGTCACCGACGAAGGCGCCTTGCACGCCGCCCTGGAACCAGGGGCGCTTGGCCACGTCCTGGCCTTCCAGCAGCCCACCGGTCGCGGCCTGGACACGGCCGTCGCGGTGCGTCCAGCCGATCCAGGCGTAGAGCGGAAAGCTCTGCTGCACGCGGTCGAGCACGGCGCGCATCTGCGCGGGCGGTGTCGTGGGCTGCAGCTCCTGCAGGCCCGCGAGGATGCGCAGCTCCTCGTAGCGGTAGGCCATGCCGCGGTCGAGCTGGTCGCGCATCTGCCAGCCGATCTGGGCGAGGGCGGACGAGGCCGTGCGCGTGGTGTGGCCGCGCGCGAAGCGCTCGACCAGCAGCAGCAGCACCAGCGCGGCCACCAGCACGGCCGACGCCAGCGCGATCGCGATCCAGCCGGTCAGGCCACGGCGGCGCACGGACGGTTCGCCGGCGTGTGCGGCAGGCATGGTGGCATCGGCATGCGTTGGTTCCATGGACGGCCCGCATTCTGAACGAACCACGCCGCAGCGCGGCCCCATCTGCACAGGGGGGCCGCAGCCTGGGCCAGAATGCGCCAGCCATGCCGACCGACGACCCCCGCGTACCCGCGCCGCCCAGCGCGCCCAAGCCCCTGGCCGCACCCTGGCGCTGGCTGTTGCTGCTGCTGGCCTGCGTGTCGCTGGCCACGGGCGTCGTGGGCATCTTCGTGCCGGGCCTGCCGACCACGGTGTTCCTGCTGATCGCGGCCTGGGCCGCCGCGCGCAGCTCGCCGCGGCTGCACCGCTGGCTGCTGGAGCACCGCGTGTTCGGCAAGCTGATCGCCGACTGGCAGGCCGGCGGCCGCGTGAGCCGGCGTTCCAAGTGGAACGCCACGCTCGCGATGGCGCTCTGCGCGGGCCTGCTGTGGTGGACCCGCGCGCCCTGGTGGGTCGCCACGCTGGCCTGCGCCTGCATGGCCACGGTGCTGTGCTGGCTCTGGCTGCGGCCCGAGCCGCCCGCCCCGGCGCAGCGCT
>DATKFT010000037.1:0-6073 GCA_035544335.1 Pseudorhodoferax sp. | reverse complement strand
TCGTCGAGCGGCTGCAGCGCGAGATCACCGCGATCGCGCGCGCGCCCAGGACCGTGCGCGAGCTCGAGGCCAAGGGCATCACGGTGGAGCACAACACACCGGCCGCGTTCACCGCGCTGATCCGCGCCGACCACGCGCGCTGGGGCCGTGTGATCAAGGACAGCGATGTGCGCATCGAGTGAATTCCATTCTTCTTTCCCGGACGACGCCATGACCACCTCTGCACCTTCCCCTGCACGCCGCCGTGCCTTGCGCGCCACCGGCAGCGCCGCCATCGTCGCCGCGAGCGGCCTGCTCGCCGCGCGCGCCTGGTCGCAGCCACGCAAGCTCAACTTCGCCTGGAACGCCACGGCCTTCTGCCTGTCGCCCGTGGTCGTCGCGCAGGAGCGCGGCTACTTCGAGCGCAACGGCCTTCAGGTGGAGCTGACCAACTACACGGGTTCGACCGACCAGCTGCTCGAATCGCTGGCCACGGGCAAGGCTGACGCGGCGGTCGGCATGATCCACCGCTGGCTCAAGCCGCTGGAGTCGGGCTTCGACGTCAAGATCGTGGGCAGCTCGCACGGCGGCTGCGTGCGCCTGGTCGGCGTCAAGCAGGCCGGCGTGACCCGGCTCGCCGACCTCAAGGGCAAGACCATCGGCGTCTCCGACATCGCGAGCCCGGGCAAGAACTTCTTCTCCATCCTGCTCAAGAAGAACGGCATCGACGCCGACAAGGACGTGGCCTGGCGCCAGTACCCGGCCGACCTGCTCGACATCGCGGTCAACAAGGGCGAGATCCAGGCGATTGCCGACGGCGACCCCACCATCTACCTGATCGAGAAGCGCAACAGGGAGCGCTACGTGGAGATCGCCACCAACCTCTCGGGCGAGTACCAGGACAAGGTCTGCTGCATCCTGGGCGCGCGCGGCGAGCTCGTGCGCAAGGACAGGCCCGTGGTGGCCGCGCTCGTGCGTTCCATCGTGCAGGCCTCCGACTACGTGGCCGACAACCCCAACGAGTCGGCGCGGCTGTTCGCGCGCTACGCACCCAAGGTCGGCGTGGACGATTTGCAGGCGCTGCTGGGCACGCTCACGCACCGCCACCACCCGACCGGGCGCAGCCTGCGCGACGAGGTGGAGTTCTACGCGCGCGACTTCCAGTCCGTGGGCGTGCTCAAGCCGGGCACGAACGTGGCGAAGTTCGCGGACCACGTGTCGGTGGACGTGCTGGGCTGAGGCAGGGCGGGCGGGGCTGCGGCGCGTGCGGCCGGGGCTGCCCGCCCAACAGGGGCAGAGGCAGGGCCGGCTTAGCCGCTGAACGCAGGGGGCCGCCGCGGTCGAGGGCGTGCGTGCGCATGCGCAAAATGGAGGACAGGCAGCGTGGCTCGCAGGTTCGCCGCAGCGATCATCGGCGCAGGCAAAGGCGGTGCCGCCGCCCCGAGGGGCCATCCACTGCCGTTCCATTCCACGCGAGGCGCAGCACAGCAGATGAACCGGCCGTTCTGGTGGTCGACGTGCAACAAGGCCTGTGCGCAGGCGAGGGGGCCGCGTTCGACTGCGCGGGGACCATTGCCCGCGTCCACGGTGTCATGCACATCGCCCCGCCTTCGTGACTTCTGCGCAGGCATTGCCACTTCCGAGATCCACCAGACCCACACGCCCACAGCACCATGGCCAACATCGTTCTCGCCCACGGCATCCTCGGCTTCGGTTCCGTGTTCCCGCGCCAGCCTTTGCATTACTTCAATGGGATCAAGAAGCTCTACGAGGACGCTGGCCACGAAGTCATGTGTCCATCCGTCGCGCCGCTCGGCTCGCTCGACCTCCGGGCTGCCACATTGGAAGGGCGGATCGCCGCGCGCCGGTGGAAGGACCGTGACGGCCCGATCTTCATGCTGGGGCACAGCATGGGTGGGCTCGATTGCAGGCGTGTCATCGCCTCCAGTGCACGCCTCCAAGGTCGCATCAAGCGCCTCGTCACGGTGGCGACGCCGCACTTTGGCAGCCCCGTCGCAAGCGCGCTCCTCTCTCCACCGGTCCTGCTGTCCTTTTCGCCGTTGAAATGGGTGCTGGGCCTGTTCAAGAACGATGCAGGCGCGCTCGCCGACCTCCAATCCCGAAACCATTTGCAGGACCCGGACTGGGGCGGCGTCGAGTACCTGTGTATCGGATGCGATCGCGCGCAAGGCCATACGTCCGCGCTGTTCGCTGCGACAGCGCTGGTCGGCGCTCTTTCCGGCGTTCCGAACGACGGCGTCGTCAGCCTCGCGTCGGCGAGCAAGACCCAGAAGGCGTCGGACCTCTGGGCGCGTTGGCCTGCGGACCATGGCGAAGCCATCGGCTGGCCATCGGACGGCTTGGGGCACGCGTTGGCAAAGGCTGTAACGACGCCGCCTGCGGAGCACATCGACCGGTACCGGGCGCTGCTGCCGCACCTGGTCGCCTGAGCAGTTGCGCCAGGCGCGCAGGCCGAGGCCTCCAGCCGCTGCCCCGGACTGCACCTGGCCTTGTCGGCCGGGGGGCAGGCCTCGCTTCCTTCCGCGCCCGTGTGCCGTTGGCGCGACGCGGTGGCGCTGGGTGGCGATGCAGAGCGTCTGCCGTGCCGCGGCAGAATGCAGCCGCATGAGCCGCCAACCCATCGAAAGAACAAGGGCGTGCGGTGCTCGGTGCGCGCTGGCACGCCGCCTTCGGCCCATGCCGAACCCGTGAGGCTGCGCGACGCCATGGGTCTTCGACGCACGCACCTGGCCACCGCCGCCTGCACGGCCGGCACGGCGCTGGCCCTGGTCTGGCCGTTCCGCGCCTACGGCCTGGCGGTGAACGGGCCGTCCGTCCTCGCGGTTGTCCTGCTGGCCATGCCGTTCATCGTCTTCACCGGTGCGACGCGCGTCCTGGGGCGCCGGCGCACGGCCGGCTTGCTGCTCGTGCTGCTGTTCCTGCTGGCCTTCGTTCCCTGGTACGTCTGCCTGATTCTCATGGCCTGGTTCCAGCCCGGCCTGGTCGGTGCGGCCGTGCTCGGCGGACTGATGGGTCTGGCCGCCCTGGTCCTGGCCAGGCTGGTCCACTTCGCCACGCGGAGCAAGGCGGTGCCGGGCGCAGCGCCGGGCCGCGCCTGAGCGCCGCCCGGCCGGGGGCCGTGGCGCGGCCTCGGCGGTGCACCGCGCCCCTTTCTTTGCCGCATATCCAAACGCAGATTTCTACGTTGGAGAAGCGCAGGGCGCGCACTACTGTCGCTCTTCCTTGTTGCACCACAGAGAGGCAGTTCCACCATGTCCAGTCTGCAGATCCCGCACAGTCCACGCTGGTCGCGCCGCAAGCTCGTGCGCACGGCCGGCATCGCCGCCGTGGCGGCCTCGGCCAGCCTGCTGGCCTCGCGCGTGCGCTCGCAGCCGCGCAAGCTGACCTTCGCCTGGAGCCAGGCCGGCTTTTGCCTGACGCCCGTGCCCGTGGCGCTCGAGCGTGGCTTCTTCCAGCAGAACGGGCTGGACGTGGAGCTGCTGAACTGGGCCGGCGCGGCCGACCAGCTGCTCGAGGCCGTGGCCACGGGCAAGGCCGACGTGGCCGTGGGCCTGATCCACCGCTGGGTCAAGCCGCTGGAGGCGGGCCTGGACGTCAAGCTGGTCAGCAGCGTGCACGGCGGCTGCCTGCGGCTCGTGGCGGCGCAGGGCGGCGGCATCACGAACGAGGTCGCCAGCTTCAAGGGCAAGACCATCGGCGTGTCCGACCTCAACAGCCCGGCCAAGCAGTTCTACGCGATCCACCTGGCCAAGCGCGGCGTGGACATCGACAAGGACGTGCAATGGCGTGTCTACCCGGCCGACCTGCTGGACGTGGCCGTCAAGAAGGGCGAGATCCAGGCGATCGCCGACGGCGACCCCAACCTGTACCTGATCGAGAAGCGCAACCCCGGCGTGTTCACCGAGATCGGCAACAGCGCCAAGGGCGAGTATGCGGAGCGCATCTGCTGCGTGGTCGGCGCGCGCGCCCAGTTCGCGCAGAAGGAAAAGCCCCATGCCGCGGCCGTGGTGCGCGCGCTGGCCCAGGCCTCCAACTACGTGGCCGAGAACCCCAACGAGGCCGCCAGGATCTACCACAAGTACACGCCCAAGGTGGCCGTGGAAGACCTGCAGAAGCTGCTGGCCGAACTGACCTACAAGCACCATCCGGCGGGCGCGCCGCTGCGCAGCGAGGTCGAGGCCTTCGCGCGCGACTTCCACAACGCCGGCATCTTGAAGAAGAGCACGGACGTGGTGCGCTTCGCCAACCATGTGTCGCTGGACGTGCTGGGCTGAGCATGAGCGCCGTCGCCCCCACCTTCGACGCGGCGCCGCCGCACGCATCAGCCGCCGCACCCGCTGTGTCGGGGGCGGCTGCGCGCAGCGCCGCATCCGCGCCATCCGCACCATCCGCATCCTTGGCGCCTCCCGCGCTGCAGGCGCAGCTGCCCACCGGCATCTGGCGCACCGGGCTCGCGGCCGTGCTGGCCTGGCTCGCGCTGGGCGTGCTGACCCTGGCCTGGCCCAACAAGCCCATCGGCTTTTCCGACTGGGCCTTCACCGAGGCCTTCGGCATCGCCGCGCTCGTGCTGGCGCTGCTGCTTTCGGCCGTGGCGCTGCTGGGCCCGCGCGCGGGCCGGATCGGCCGCACGCTGCGCCCGGCCGGCCAGTGGCTGGTCGCCGCGCCGCTGCTGCTGGCGCTCTGGGAGCTGGTGACGGCCAAACTCGGCCTGCTGCCGCCGCCGTTCTTCGCGCCGCCGCAAAGCCTGATCGAGGTGGTGGCCGAGGACTGGGGCCGGCTCGGCCTGTCGATCGGCCATTCGCTGCGGCTGCTGGCCAACGGCCTGGCGATCGGCGCGCTCGTGGGCTTTCTGACCGGCGTGTGGATCGGCTGGTCGCGCATCGCGGGCTACTGGGTGCACCCGCTGCTGCGCTTTCTGGGCCCGGTGCCGGCTTCGGCGCTGCTGCCGTTGGCCTTCTTCTTCGCGCCGTCCAGCTACTCGGCCGCGGTGTTCCTGATCGCCTTGGCCACCTTCTTCCCGGTGGCCGTGCTGACCTGGTCGGGCGTGGCCGCCGTGCCCAAGAGCTACTACGACGTGGCGCGCACGCTGGGCGCGTCCGAGTGGTTCCTGGTGCTGCGCGTGGCGATCCCGGCCGCGCTGCCGCAGGTCTTCGTGGGCCTGTTCATGGGCCTGGGCGCCTCGTTCTCGGTGCTGGTCACGGCCGAGATGATGGGCGTGAAGGCCGGCCTGGGCTGGTACCTGCAATGGGCCCAGGGCTGGGCCGCCTACGCCAACATGTACGCCGCGCTGCTGGTCATGGCCGTGCTGTGCTCGGGCCTCATCACGCTGCTGTTCACGGTGCGCGACCGCGTGCTGTCCTGGCAGAAGGGGACGGTCAAATGGTGAGCGCGGTACAGGCCACGCCCGTGGTGCAGCGGGGCGCGCGCATCGAGGTGCGGGCCGTGAGCCACTGGTTCGCGCAGAAGGGCGCGGCGCTGCAGGTGCTGGACGGCGTGGACCTCACGGTCGCGCCGGGTGAGTTCGTCGCGCTGCTGGGCCCCAGCGGCTGCGGCAAGTCCACGCTGCTGCGGCTCGTGGCCGGGCTGGAGCCCGCGACCACGGGAACGCTGAGCCAGGACGGCGAGCCCATCACGCGGCCGGATCCCTCGCGCATCGTGGTGTTCCAGGACCCCACGCTGTTCCCCTGGCGCACGGTCTGGGACAACGTGGCGCTGGGTCCGCAGGCGCGCGGGCTGCTGAAAGACCAGCGCGCGCGTGTGGACGCGGCGCTCAAGCTGGTGGGCCTGTCGGACTTTGCGGCCAGCTTTCCGCACCAGCTCTCGGGCGGCATGGCGCAGCGCGTGGCGCTCGCGCGCGCGCTCGTCAACGACCCGCAGCTGCTGGTGCTGGACGAGCCGCTGGGCAAGCTCGATTCGCTCACGCGCATCGCCATGCAGAGCGAGCTTGTCGCGCTGTGGCAGCGTGCGGGTTTCTCGGCGCTGCTGGTCACGCACGACGTGGAGGAGGCGCTGTTCCTGGCCCAGCGCGTGGTCATCCTGAGCGACCGGCCGGCGCGCATCACGGCCGAGCTCC
>DATKFT010000036.1:0-2485 GCA_035544335.1 Pseudorhodoferax sp. | reverse complement strand
GAGTTCGGCCGCCGGCACCACGCGGTTGACCAGGCCGATGCGCTCGGCCTCCACGGCGTCCAGGCTGTCGCCGGTCATCAGGTACTCCTTGGCACGCGACAGGCCGACCAGCAGCGGCCAGACCACCGCGCCGCCATCGCCTGCCGTGACGCCGATGCGCACGTGCGGGTCGGAGATCTTCGCGTCGTCGGCCATGTAGACCATGTCGCAGAACAGCGCCAGCGTCGCGCCCAGGCCGGCCGCCACGCCGTTGACGGCCGCAACGATGGGCTGCGGCAGCTCCGACAGGTCGACGATGATCTTGCGCGCCTCCACGAACAGCGCGTCCAGTTGCGCGGGCGTGATGTCGCGAAACCAGGCCAGGTCGCCGCCGGCGGAGAACGCGCGGCCCTCGCCGGTCAGCACCACGGCGTCGACGCTGGCGTCCTGCGCGATCTCGGCGAACACGCGCGACAGCTCGGTGTGCAGCGTCGCGCTCACGGCGTTCAGCGCCTGCGGGCGGTCGATGCGCACCGTGAGCACGGCACCGGCCTGGCTGAAGCGCAGGGTCTCGTAGTGGGAATAAGGCATGGCGGTCGGGAAGATGGACATGGAAAGGGTCAGCTGGCGGTCACGCCCGCATCGACGGTGAAGCTCGCGCCGGTCACGTAGGAGGCCTGCGGCGAGCACAGCCACACCACCATCGCGGCCACCTCTTCGGGCCGCGCGAGCCGGCGGATGGCGGCGCGCTGCAGCCCGGCATCGAGCAGCTTGTCGCTGAAGATCGCGTCCTCGCCCGTGGTCATGGGCGTGTCGATGTAGCCGGGGCAGACGGCGTTGATGCGGATGCCGTCGCGTCCGCATTCGAGCGCGGCGGCCTTGGTCAGCCCCACCACGCCGTGCTTGGCCGCGCAGTAGGCCGAGCCGCCGAACGCGCCGCGCAGGCCCATGATGGAGGCGGTGTTGACGATGGCCCCGCCGCCCTGGCGCTGCATGGCCGGGATCTCGTGGCGCAGGCAATGGAAGACACCGCTCAGGTTCACGTCGATCACGCGCTGCCATTGCGCGGGGCTGTGGTCCACGGTGCGCAGCGGGTAGCCCGCGATGCCGGCGTTGTTGAAGGCCGCATCCAGCCGGCCATGCCGCTCCAGGGTCTGCGCCACCATGGCGGCGCAGTCGTCGTCGCACGTGACGTCCACGCGCAGCGCCGAGGCCTGGCCTGCGGCCGCGCCGACCAGCCGGACGGTCTCTTCCGCTGCTGCCGCATCGATGTCGGCCGCCACCACGGTCCAGCCCTCGGTCGCCAGGCCCAGCGCCGTGGCGCGGCCGATGCCCGAGCCGCCGCCCGTCACGACGGCCACCCTGCCCTGCATGCTGCCGGCCTGCATCAGCCGGCCTTCTTCGCCACCAGCGGGCATTGCGACTCGGACAGCGGGCGCCAGCTTTGCTCGGCCGGCACCGTCTCCAGGATCTTGTAGAGGTCCCAGGGCCCCTTGGACTCGGCCGGCGCCTTGACCTGCGCGATGTAGGTCTGGCGCATCACACGGCCGTCCTCGCGGATGCGCACCTGGTCCGAGTAGAAGTCGTTGACGGGCAGCTCGCGCATCTTCACGCGCACCGCGTCGGCGTTCTTGGTGCCGGCGGCCTTGACCGCCTGCAGGTAGTGGTAGACCGCGCTGTAGGTGCCGGCGTGCGCCTCGGCCGGCATGAACTTGTTGCGCTCGAAAAAGCGCTTGGAGAAGGCGCGCGTCTTGTCGTCCAGGTCCCAGTACCAGACGGTGGAGAACACCGTGCCCTGCGCCACCGGCAGGCCCAGCGCGCGCACGTCGTTGAGCAGCAGCGTCAGCGCGACGAGCTTTTGCGACTTGCCGCCCATCTGGAACTCGTTCCACTGCTTGATCGAGTTGGTGGTGTCGGTGATCGCGTTGGCCAGCGCGACCACGTTGGCCTTGGCCGAGGAGGCCTGCATCAGGAACGAGGAGAAGTCCGCGCTGTTGGGCGGGTGGCGCACGCTGCCCACGACCTTGCCGCCCGCGGCGTTCACGGCCCGGGTGGCGTCGGCCTCCAGCGCCTGGCCGAACGCGAAGTCGGCCGTCACGAAGTACCAGTTCTTCTCGCCGCCGCGCGCGAGCTTGGCCGGCAGGCTGCTGGCGAACATGTAGGTGTCGTGGCTCCACTGCGTGCCATAGGGCGAGCAGGCCTTGTCGGTGAACACCGAGCTGGAGGCGCCTGCGATGAACACCAGCTTCTTCTGGTTGCGCGCGAGTTCCTGCACACCGAGGCCCACGGCCGAGTTGCCGATGTCGGCGATCACGTCCACGCCGTCGCTCTCGTACCACTTGCGCGCGGTTGCCAGACCCACGTCGGGCTTGTTCTGGTGGTCGGCCGAGACGAACTCGATCTTCTTGCCCAGGACCTGGCCGCCGAAGTCCTCGATGGCCATGCGGGCCGCATCGACCGAGCCCGGACCCAGCGAGGACGACAGGAAGCCCGTCATGTCGGTCAG
>DATKFT010000035.1:0-2574 GCA_035544335.1 Pseudorhodoferax sp. | reverse complement strand
AGCCGATGCTGCGCTGGGCACGGTGCTGGTCACGGCCCAGGCGCACGCTGGCGATACCACGGAGGGTTCGGGCTCCTATGCGGCCTCG
Source organism: Pseudorhodoferax sp. (assembly GCA_035544335.1). Taxonomy (GTDB): domain Bacteria; phylum Pseudomonadota; class Gammaproteobacteria; order Burkholderiales; family Burkholderiaceae_C; genus Pseudorhodoferax. The sequence goes on along the minus strand of DATKFT010000035.1, from coordinate 2,486 downwards.
CGCGTGTCGCTGGGCAAGGGGCAGAGCGTGCGCGAGACGCCGCAGTCCATCTCCGTGGTCACGCGCCAGCGCATCGAGGACCAGGGCCTGAGCACGGTGGGCGAGGTGCTGCTGCAGGCCACCGGCGTCACGGTGGACCTCACGGGCTCCGGCGGCCTGGGCGGCACGGCCAACGCCTTCTATGCGCGCGGTTTCCAGATGAGCAGCGTGCAGATCGACGGCGCCGCCGTGGACGCCTTCAGCCAGGCGACCTTCGACCCCAACCTGGCCATGTACGACAGCGTGCAGGTCATCCGTGGTGCCGACGGCCTGTTCGGCGGCACGGGCGAGCCCGGTGGCTCCATCAACCTCGTGCGCAAGCGACCCACGGCGCAGACACAGACGCTGGCCACGCTGGGCGTGGGCAGCTGGGACCAGCGCCGCGCCGAGCTGGACGTGAGCGGCCCGCTGGCCCTCGAAGGCCGGGTGCGCGGCCGCGCGGTGCTCGCCCACAGCGACCGCGGCTTCTTCTACGACCATGTGAACGCCAGGAACAGCCTGCTGTACGCCATCGTGGAAACCGACCTCATGCCGGACACCAAGCTGGCCCTGGGCGGCAGCTACGAGAAGGCCGCCAGCACGCCCTGGCGCCAGGGACTGCCGCGCGCGGCCAGCGGCGCCGACCTGCGCCTGCCGCGCAGCACGGCCCTGACGGCCAGCTGGAGCCACTACGACCGGAGCACGCACGAGGTGTTCGCGCAGCTCGAGCAGCAACTGGCCGGCGACTGGCGCATCAAGCTCGACGCCAACTACATCAAGATGCGCAGCGACTCGCGCCTGGCCAACCTGGGCGGCGCCGTGGACCCGGCCACGGGGCTGGGTGCCGTGCTCAACGGCAGCTCCAACGATTTCGGCTCCGAGAAGAAGACGCTGGAGCTGAACGCCAGCGGTTCGTTCGGCCTGCTGGGCCGCCAGCACAAGCTGCTGGTCGGCGCCGACTGGAAGGATGTCAAGGACGCGCAGCACACCTATCTGTCCGAGGTGGCCTCGCCGCCCGGCGGCTTCAACGTCTACGGCTTCGACCCCGGGGCCGTGCCGCAGCCCACGTTCAGCTGGAGGACGCGCAGCTTTCCGGCCTACGGCGCGACGCAGAAGGGCCTGTACGGCCGGCTGAACTGGAGCCTGGCCGACCGGCTCACGGCCATCGTGGGCGCGCGCTACGCGAGCTTCGACTACGAGAGCCCGACCATCAACTACGACCGCGACGGCAAGGTCACGCGCACGAGCATGTCGGCCTACAAGGACAGTGGCATCTTCACGCCCTACGCGGGCCTGGTGTTCGACATCGACGAGCGCTGGACGGCCTATGGCAGCGTGGCCGAGATCCACAAGTCGCAGGCCAGCCGCCTGCAAGGCCCGCTGCCCGGCACGCCGCTGGACGCCATCGAGGGCCGCAACTACGAGCTGGGCTTCAAGGGCACGCTGGCTGGCGGGCGGCTCAACACGGCGGTGGCGCTGTACCGCATCGAACGCCAGGGCGAAGGCGTGCGCGACCCCAGCTACCCGAACACGGCCATCGGCGATCTGGGCCTGAACTGCTGCTGGATCGCGCAGGGCGAGGTCGTGAGCCAGGGCGTGGACGCGGAGATCTCGGGCGAGGTCGCGCGCGGCTGGCAGCTGTTCGCGGGCTACACGTACAACCGCAACCGCAACAAGTCCGACCTGAGCCGCGCGGCCTACCACTCGGTGACGCCCAAGCACCTGTTCAAGCTGTGGACCACCTACCAGCTGCCCGGCGCGCTGTCGGCCTGGACGCTGGGCGGCGGCGCCAACCTGCAGAGCACCCACTTCGTGAGCGGCACGGCCAATGCCTACAACCCGGCCACCGGCCAGTTCGATGGCGCGGCCCTGCCGTTCAAGTTCACGCAGGGCGGCTACGCGGTCTGGGGCGCCAGCGTGCAGTACCGCTTCCATGCCCATTGGACGGCCGTGCTGAACCTCAACAACCTGTTCGACAAGGTCTACTACAAGACCGTGGGCACGAGCGGGGGGAACAACTGGTACGGCGAGCCGCGCAACGCGATGCTGACGCTGCGCAGCACCTTCTGACGGCGCGCCGTGGCTTGCGAGGCTGAGCGATGAAGGACGGCTTTCGCCAGCGCATGTCCTGGCTGCACACCTGGTGCGGCCTGGTCTGCGGCTGGCTGCTGTGCGCCATCATGCTCACCGGCACGCTCAGCGTGTTTCGCGAACCGATCACGCGGTGGATGCAGGCCGAACCCTTGCCGCGGATGACGGCCACGGCGGCGGTCGACGGCCAGGCGCAATGGCTGGCGCGCGCGACCCGGTTCCTGGCGTCCCGCGCGGGCGACGCGGCCGCCTGGGACATTGCCTGGCCAGTGAGGCCAGGCCAGCCGATGCGCCTGGCCTGGCGCGCCGCCGAGGGCCGGCCACAGCAGGCCTGGATGGACCCGTTGACCGGCGACGAGCAGGCGCCGCCGCAATGG
>DATKFT010000034.1:0-10050 GCA_035544335.1 Pseudorhodoferax sp. | reverse complement strand
ATGCGCAAGCGGTTGTGGAACACGGCGGAGATATCGGCGCGGTCCTCGCCGCGGCCGGTCTCCTTCTCGACGATGCTGGCCAGCACCAGGGCGTCCTGCGGCGAGCGCAGGACCGTGCCCGGCAGGCGCTGCGCCCAGGCGGCCTCCAGTTGGCGGTCCATGGCCTGCAAGGCCTGGCGCAGCACGGTCAGGTCGCTGGTGTCCTTGGCGTAGACGTAGGTGTCGGGGAAGAAGCGGCCTTCGGGGGGCAGGCCGGCCCGCCCCAGTGCCGCCATCAGCGCCGCATCGTCGAGCGCACGGCTGTCCGGCTTGATGCGCTCGGCCTTGGCCAGCGCCTGGCGCATCTGGCGGAAGGTCCAGCCTTCGACGAAGGTCACGCTGCGCACGGCCTGCTCGCCGCGCACCAGCTTGTCCAGCAGCGTACGCGGCGTGGTGCCGGGCGCGAACTCGTAGCTGCCGGCCTTGATCCCGCGCGACTGGCCCGACAGCCGGAACCAGCCGAACAAGGCCCAGGCCGGCGCCTGCACGCCTGCATCGGCCGCGGCCTGCGCGATGGCACGCGCGCTGCTGCCGGGAGCGATGGTCAATTCCACGGGCTCGCCCGGCGCCTTGCCCACCAGCCGCAAGGGCTGGTCCAGCCACCACCAGGCGCCCGCCGCCGCAGCGCAGGCCAACAACAGCAACACCATCAGCCCACGACGCACAGCAGCCCTACCAACCCGAGACCTTAGAACCGGCCATGATAATTCAGCCCATGCAAGCAATCCCCAATGGCCTCGCGCCGCTGACGCATCTGGGCGTGATCGCCGTCCAGGGCGAGGAAGCGGCCAAATTCCTGCACAGCCAGCTGACGCAGGATTTCGCGCTGATGGCGCCCGACCAGGCCAGGCTCGCGGCCTTCTGCTCCCCCAAGGGACGCATGCAGGCCAGCTTCATCGGCCTGTACTGGACCGACGGGCAGCTGCTGCTGGTCTGCGCGCGCGACCTGCTCGCGCCCACGCTCAAGCGCCTGTCCATGTTCGTCATGCGCGCCAAGGCCAAGCTGCGCGACGCCACCGAGGAATTCCAGCTGCTGGGGGCCCTGGGCGCCAGTGCGACCGCGCTGCTGGGCGGCGAGCAGGCACCCTGGCAACGCCGCGAGGCGGCCGGCGGCGTGGCTGTCGCGCTCTACCCGGCCGACGGCCAGCCGCGCGCGCTGCTGGTGCTGCCCGCGCAGGCGGCCCTGCCGGACGCACTGGCAGCGGCGCCCGCACTGCCACTGGCCGATTGGCAGCTGTCCGAGGTGCGCAGCGGTGTCGTGCTGGTCGCCCAGCCGCTGTTCGAAGTGCTCGTGCCACAGATGCTCAACTACGAATCGGTGGGCGGTGTGAGCTTCAAGAAAGGCTGCTACCCGGGCCAGGAGATCGTGGCCCGCAGCCAGTTCCGCGGCACGCTCAAGCGGCGCGCCTACCTCGTGCACGCGGACGCCGAACTGGCGGCCGGCCAGGAGGTGTTCCAGGCCAGCGAGGCCGACCAGCCCACCGGCACCGTGGTGCAGGCCGCGCCGCATCCGGGCGGCGGCTGGGCGGCGGTGGTCTCGGTGCAGATCGCGGCGGCCGAGGCCGGCGCGCTGCGTGCCGGCAGCGCCGACGGCCCTGCCCTGCGGCTCGAGCCCCTGCCCTACGCGCTGCTGGCCGACGTCTGAGCGTTGAGCGGCAGCACCATCTCCACATGGGCGATGCCGACCTCGTCGAAGGGTTCGCCCCGCACTGAGAAGCCCAGCCTGCGGTAGAAGCCTTCGGCGCTGCACTGGGCATGCAGCACGAGCTCGCGGTCGCCGCGCGCAGCCGCCGCCTGCACCAGGGCCTGCAGGATCTGGGCGCCCAGGTTCGCCCCGCGCAGCATGTGGCGCACGGCCATGCGGCCGATCTTGGCCACGCCCGGGGCGTGCTGCAGCAGGCGCCCCGTCGCCAGCGGCTGGTCCAGCCGGTTGTAGAGCACGGCGTGTACGGCCGTGGCATCGTCCGCGTCCCATTCGTCTTCGCGCGCGATGCCCTGCTCTTCGATGAAGACCTCGGTGCGCACGCGGCGCGCACCGGCCTGCAGTTCCTCCCAGCTGCCCAGCCGCAGCTGCGCGACCGGCCGTCCGGCCTCGTAGTCCTGCAGCAGCGCGCGCAGCGCATCCGGCACGGGCCTGGACTTCTGCTCCACAGGATCGGCGAACACGTAGATGAGCTCGCCCGTGATCAGCAGCTGGTTGCCGCGGAAGATCGCGCCAACGAAGCGCATGGAGCTGCGGCCGATGTGCTCGCAGCGCAGCGCCACGTCGAGCTGGTCGTCGTTGCGTGCCGAGGCGTGGTACTCCACGGTCGCCTTCTTCACATAGAGCTCGCCGCCCAGCGCCGTGAAGCCTTCCTCGTAGGGCAGCGCCAGTGCGCGCCAGTAGCCCGTGACGGCCGTGTCGAAGTACATCAGGTAGTGGCCGTTGAACACGATCTTCTGCATGTCCACCTCGACCCAGCGCACGCGCAGCCGGTGGAAGAAGCGAAAGTCCTGGCGTTTCATGGGTCTCCTGGGGTGTGCAGGGCCTGCGCGAGTGCGCGGGCGGCCTCGGCGTGGGCGCGGCGCGCTTCGGGGATCGCGCGGCCCATCTTGATGAATTCGTGCACCACACCGCGGTAGATCTCCAGGTCCACCGCGACGCCGGCCGCACGCAGCTTGTCGGCGTACAGGATGCCTTCGTCCACGAGCGGGTCGCATTCGGCCAGGCCGATCCAGGCCGGCGCCACGCCATCCAGGTCGGCCGCGTTGAGTGGCGCGAAGCGCCAGTCCGCGCGCGCCGCGCGGTCCGGCTGCACCTGGTCGAAGAACCAGGCGATGCTGGCCTCTTCCAGCACGAAGCCTTCGGCGAACAGCGCGTGCGAGGGCGTGTCCTGGAATGCCGCGCAGCCCGGGTAGAACAGCAGCTGCAGGGCCAGCGGCAGGCCCGCATCGCGGGCTTCGATGGCGCAGACCGCGGCCAGCGTGCCGCCCGCGCTGTCGCCGCCCACAGCCAGCCGCCGGCTGTCCAGGCCCAGCTCCGCACCCTGCCGGGCCAGCCATTGCAAGGCATCCCAGGCGTCGTTCTGTGCGGTCGGAAACCGGTGTTCGGGCGCCAGCCGGTAGTCCAGCGACAGCACGGCGCAGCCGGCCTGGTGGGCCAGTTCGCGGCACAGCGTGTCGTGCGTCGCGACCGAGCCGATCGTGAAGCCGCCGCCATGCAGGTACAGCAGCACCGGCAGCGGCGCGCTGGCGGCCGGCGCCACGAGCCGGGCCGCCAGCATCTGGCCATCGCGCGTCGGCAGCGCCAGGTCCTCCACGCGCGCGAGCGCGCGCGGCGCGAGGTCCAGCACCCCCGCCCCGAGGGCGTAGGCGGCGCGCGCCTGTTCGGGCGGCAGGCTGTGCAGCGCGGGCCGTCCGGCGCGCTGCATGCGGTCGATCACGCCGCGCATGGCCGGCGTCAACAGCGTTCGTGGGTCTTTGCTCATCCGATGTCGGCGCTCCCGGCGCTCCAGTCGATGGGGTCCTGCTGCAGCACCATGTCGATGTCCAGGCCCAGCGCCAGCCCCACCTCGCCCGGAAAGCTCGTGGCCAGGGCGCGCTCGTCCAGGCCCGACTCCTGCGCGCGGGCGCGCCAGGCGGCCAGGTGCACGAGACCGGCCAGCGGTTCGTAGGCGTCGTTCTCGAAGGGGGTGATCTGGTGGCGCAGCGCGTCCACGAGCGGACCCGGAAACTGCCATTGCTGCGCGAGCGTCGCACCGACGTCGGCATAGCAGGTGCCCAGCACGCGCTGTTGCAGCTTGGCGCGGCGCAGATCGCACAGGCCTGCGATGAGGTTGACCGAGGTCATGTCCTCCGGCTCCCTGGCATGCAGCACGAGCTCGCCCACGGCGTGCAGCAGGCCTGCCGTGTAGGCCACGGCCTGGTTCTGGCGCATGCTGGCCGCCAGCGCGCGCGCGAGCTTGGCGACCTGCAGGCTGAAGCGCCAGAACTGCGGCAACGCCAGGCCGGGCACTGCGCTGGGTCCGCCGGCCAGGGCCGCCTGCTCGGCCAGGGGCTGCAGGGCCTGCAGGGGCAGCAGCGCCAGGGCCTGGGCGATGCTGATGACGCCGCGCATGTCGTCGCGGTGGGTGGCATTGGCCAGCCGCAGCAGACGCATGGTCAGCGCCGGGTCGGCACCGAACAGCTGGCTGGTCCGGCGCAGGTCCGGCTCGGGCCGGCCCAGCTCGGTCAGCAGCAGGGCCACCAGCCTGGGGTTGCTGGGCAGGTCGGGATCGGGCGGCTGCGCAGCCTGCGTCGGCATGGTCATGCGAGCTGCGCGGTGCCCGGTCAGCGGCGGCCGGCCTGCAGCTTGGCGAAGGCCGATGCCATGGCCGAGGGCGCTGCGGCTTCCTGGCGGCCGCCACCGCCACCATGGCGCTGGTGCTTGCCCGCGTGCTCGAAGCGGTTCTCGCGCGGGGCGTCACGCCGCGCGGGCGCGGCGTCCAGCTTCATGGTCAGGCTGATGCGCTTGCGCGCCACATCGACCTCGAGCACCTTGACCTTGACGATGTCGCCGGTCTTGACGACCTCGCGCGCATCGGCCACGAACTTGTTGGCCAGCTGGCTCACGTGCACGAGCCCGTCCTGGTGCACGCCCAGGTCGACGAAGGCACCGAAGGCGGCCACGTTGCTGACCGTGCCCTCCAGCACCATGCCTTCGGTCAGGTCCTTGATGTCTTCGACGTTCTCGTTGAAGCGCGCCACCTTGAAGTCCGGGCGCGGGTCGCGGCCTGGCTTCTCGAGCTCGGACATGATGTCCTTGACCGTGATGACGCCGAACTTCTCGTTGGCGAACAGCTCGGGCTTGAGCGTCTTGAGCATCTCGGCGCGGCCCATGAGCTCGTGCACCGGCTTGCCGGCACGCGCGAGGATCTGCTCGACCACCTCGTAGGTCTCCGGGTGCACGCCGGTCATGTCCAGCGGGTTGGCGCCGCCGCGGATGCGCAGGAAACCCGCGCTCAGCTCGAAGGTCTTGGGGCCCAGGCCGCTGACTTCCAGCAGCTGCTGGCGGCTGGCGAAGGCGCCATGGCTCTCGCGCCAGCGCACCACGGCCTTGGCCACGCTGGGCGACAGGCCGGAGACGCGCGACAGCAGCGGCACGCTGGCCGTGTTGAGGTCCACGCCCACCGCGTTCACGCAGTCCTCGACCACGGCTTCCAGCGTGCGCGCCAGTTCGCCCTGGTTCACGTCGTGCTGGTACTGGCCCACGCCGATGGACTTGGGGTCGATCTTGACGAGTTCGGCCAGGGGATCCTGCAGCCGGCGCGCGATGCTGGCCGCGCCGCGCAGGCTCACGTCCACATCGGGCATTTCCTGCGAAGCGAACTCGCTGGCCGAGTAGACCGAGGCGCCCGCCTCGCTGACCACCACGCGCTGCAGCTGCACGTCGGGCGCGAGCTTCTCCAGCCGCTTGATGAGATCGGCCGCCAGCTTGTCGGTCTCGCGGCTGGCCGTGCCGTTGCCGATCGCGATCAGGTTCACGCCGTGTCTGGCGCACAGTTGCGCGAGCGTGTGCAGCGAGCCTTCCCAGTCGCGCCGCGGCTCGTGCGGATAGACCGTGGAGGTGTCGACGAGCTTGCCCGTGGCATCGACCACGGCCACCTTGACGCCCGTGCGGATGCCGGGGTCCAGCCCCATGACCACGCGCGGGCCGGCCGGCGCGGCCAGCAGCAGGTCGCGCAGGTTGTCCGAGAAGACCTTGATGGCCACCTTCTCGGCGTCCTCGCGCAGCCGCGTGAACAGGTCGCGCTCGGTCGACAGGCTCAGCTTGACGCGCCAGGTCCAGGCCACGCACTTGCGCAGCAGGTCGTCGGACGGACGCGCCTGGTGGCTCCAGCCCAGGTGCATGGCGATGCGGCCTTCGGCCAGGCTGGGCACGGGCTGGCCGGGCTTGCTGGGGGCGGCCTCCGGTTCGGGCAGCACGAGCTTGGCGTCCAGGATGTCCTGGGCACGGCCACGGAACACGGCCAGCGCGCGGTGCGAAGGCACGCGGCCGATCGGCTCGTCGTAGTCGAAGTAGTCGCGGAACTTGGCCACGTCGGCGTTGTTCTCGTCCTTGCCGGCAGCCAGCTTGCTCTGCAGCAGGCCCTCGTCCCAGAGCCAGGCGCGCAGGCCCTGCACGAGCGCGGCGTCCTCGGCCCAGCGCTCGGACAGGATGTCGCGCACGCCGTCCAGCACCGCAGGCACGGTCGTGAAATCGTCGCCGTTCTCGCCCTTCTCGGGCTTGACGAAGGCAGCGGCCTCGTCGGCCGGCACCAGTGCGGGGTCGGCGAACAGCTTGTCGGCCAGCGGCTCGATGCCGGCCTCGCGCGCGATCTGGCCCTTGGTGCGGCGCTTGAGCTTGTACGGCAGGTACAGGTCCTCGACCTCCTGCTTGGATGCCGCGGCTTCGATGGCTGCGCGCAGCTGCGGCGTCAGCTTGCCCTGCTCCTCGATGCTCTTGAGCACCGCCTCGCGCCGGTCTTCGAGCTCGCGCAGATAGCCCAACCGGGCTTCCAGTTCGCGCAGCTGCACGTCGTCCAGCCCGTTGGTGACTTCCTTGCGGTAGCGGGCGATGAAGGGCACGGTGGCACCGCCGTCGAGCAAGTCGACGGCCGCCTTGACCTGGTCCTCGCGAATCTTGATTTCGGCGGCGAGCTGGCGAAAGATTTTCTGGAGCATCCTGTAGGAACGGTCGCGAAAGGGAAATGGGGCGGCAGTTTGCCACACGCTGTCGCCCGCTCCGGAGACGACACCTTGTCCCCGAAATGCCTACACGCGGTTCATCGAAACCGGGACTTTTGTTCGCGGGATACCAAATTTACATTCATTCACATCTATCGCGCACGGGCCTTCGGCAGTCGCCGCCAGACGGCGCGATCGGGAGGATGGCTGTGAACCTTGACGAACACCGGGGGGTGCGTTCCCCCCTCCCCTGGGCTGCGGCCGCCGCATCCCGCTCGCCCACGATGGCCACCGAGCGCCTGCCGTTCACGGTGCGCCTGGTCCGCTCCGAGGCCGACCTGTACAAGGCCGTGCACGTGCGGCACAACGCCTACGCGCGGCATGTGCCGGCCTTCGCGGACACCCTGCGCTCGCCCGAGGCCTACGACACCATGGACGGCGTGGTGGTCCTGCTGGCCGAGTCCAAGCTGGACGGGACCCCGCTCGGGACCATGCGCATCCAGACCAATGCGACGCGCCCGCTCACGATGGAGCAGTCCATCGACCTGCCCGAATGGCTGCGCGCGCGGCCGCTCGCGGAGGCCACGCGCCTGGGCGTCACGCAGGAACTGCAGGGGCGCGCGGTCAAGACGGTGCTGTTCAAGGCCTTCTTCCTGTATTGCGTCCAGCAGCAGATCGAATGGATGGTGATCACCGCGCGTTCGCCCATCGACCGGCAATACGAGCGACTGCTGTTTTCCGACGTCGATCCCATCCGCGGTTACGTTCCGCTACGCCATGTTGGTAATTTGCCACATCGCATCATGTCCTTCGAAGTCGGGACCGCCGAGGAGCGTTGGGCCGAACGCAAGCATCCGTTGTTCGATTTCATCTTCCGCACGCACCATGTGGACATCGATCTGGGCCCTGCTGCGCCAGTGCGGCGCCCCTGGGGAGATGGCTTTGCGGCACCCACGCCGCGACTGGCCATGTAAGTCTCATGTAACAGCGCGCGGAATGTGAACTAAACCCCTAAATGCAAGCCCTCGCCAGCGCGGCGAGGGCAACGGCCCGCACTATTTCAGCCGAATACGCTCATAATTTGTTGCAATTTGTGGTCAGCGCCATGCAAGGCCACCTCCCATGTCGGGAGTTCTGAGCGGAATCGGAAACTATGACAAGCATTCGCGCGGGCTTGCGCAGGCTGCACAGCGGGTTGGACAAAGGCTTGGCGGCTTTGGGAACGCACGCGCTGCCCGTGCTGATTGCGCTGTTGTCGGTGTTCGCGCTCTGGTCATGGACACACCACCAGGACGCGCGCAACGGCCGCATGCTGCGCTTCAGCGTGCTGCAGGCCGGCGACACCGCGCTGCAGCCCGAGCAGGCGCTGGCCCGGCTGCGCCAGAGCGCAGAGCCCACCGACCTGGTCGACACCAAACTCGCCGAGACGCCCTTCTGGATGCTGGTGCCGCTGGCCGCCCAGGGCGTGGCCCCGGCCGGCAACAGCCTGGAATTCGGCTCGCGCCACGCCAGCGCGCTGAGCTGCTGGAACGCCGACAAGCTGCAATGGCTGGGCAGCGCCACGCGCAGCACCCAGGAAGGCCTGCTCACCGAAGTGAAGGCCGGGTTCGGGCTGTCGCTGGCCGCGGCGGGCCAGCCGTCGGCGCTGCTGTGCAGCGGCCAGTTCGTGGGGCCGGCCCGCATCAGCGTGACCGCCTGGTCCGACGCCGACCTGCTGGCCTCGTCCGAGGAATTCCACCGCAATGCGGGCCTGCTGACCGGCGGGCTCATCGTGCTGGCGCTGTTCGTGTTCACGACCGCGCTGATCAACCGCAAGAGCCTGTACGTGCTGTTCGCCGTCTGGCTGCTGGTCAACCTGCGCATGGGGGCCTTGTCGGCGGGCTGGGACACCCAGTGGCTGGGCCGCGACGTGCCGGCCGAGTGGCTGTCGCGCATGCGCCTTCTGACCATGGCGCTGTACTACACGCTCACGATCACGCTGTTCCGCGAGCTGTTCCGCGACGATCTGGCCAAGGTCGGCTACACGCGGCTGCTGCGCTTTGCGCAATGGACCTGCCCGCCGCTGCTGCTGGCCGCCGCCACCCTGCCCTACGCAACGACGCTGCCCTTCATCTGGGCCGCGACCGGCTTGAACACCTGCGTGCTGGTCGTGTTCCTGGGCCTCATCCTCTACCACACGCGCTCGTCCGTGGCCATGTGGTACAGCGCCTCGCTGGCCGTGACGCTGGCCGCCAGCCTGTACGAAGTGGCGGCCGCCGCCCTGGGCCTGCACGGCCTGATCGGTGCCGTCAACAGCGTGACAGCGGCCCTGTCGTCCAGCCTGCTGGCATCCCTGGCCATTGCCGAGCAGATGCGCCAGGAGCACAAGGAGCGGCTCAGCGCCCAGGCCCAGCTGGAGCACACCTTCGAGGCCATGCCCATCGGCCTGTTCACACTGGACCCGCAGGGCCGCTTCACGAGCGCCAACCCCGCGCTGCGTGCCATGCTGGGAGCCGACGTGCTCGCGCCGGGGCGCCAGAGCTGGGACCTGTACTTCCACGAGGGCGCCTGGGCCCAGCTGTCGCAGCTGCTGCAGGAGCATGACGACAGCGCGCTGGAACTGCGCGGACGCAGCCCGCAGGACGGTTCGGGCCAGAAGCGCTTCCTGGTCAAGGCCGCGCGTGCGCACGAGAAGATCGAAGGCTCGCTGCAGGACGTGACCGAATCCTCGCGCGCGACCGAGGAGTTGCAGTTCATGGCGCACAACGACGCCTTGACCAAGGTGCTCAACCGCCGTGGCATCCAGCTGGCGCTGGAACGCGCGCTGGCGGACATGGACACCAGCCGTCCGCTCGCGCTGGCCTACCTGGACCTGGACCGCTTCAAGCTCATCAACGACCTGTTCGGCCACAACGCCGGCGACGAGGTGCTGCAGCAGGTCTGCGCCCGCGTGGGCAACATGCTGTCGGGCAGCATGGCGCTGGGCCGCATGGGCGGCGACGAGTTCCTGGTGCTGATGCCCGACACGCGCATGCCGCTGGCCGTCGTGATCTGCCAGGGCATCGTCTCGGCCATCGGCAGCACGCCCTATCGCGTGGGCGACAAGGCCTTCCATGTGCGCGGCTCCATCGGGCTCATCGAGATCAGCCCGGGCACGCGCTTCAAGGATGCGGTCTCCACGGCCGACCGTGCCTGCCGCGAAGCCAAGGCCAGCCACAGCAACGGCCTCGTGGTCTACGAGAAGAATGCGCCGGCCTTCCGCGACCACCAGGCCGAGCTGCAGCTGGTCGAGCTGCTGTCCGGCCCGCGGGCCACCGAAGGCCTGTTCCTGCAGATGCAGCCCATCAT
>DATKFT010000033.1:0-3306 GCA_035544335.1 Pseudorhodoferax sp. | reverse complement strand
CGGCCAGGATGAACGGGAAGCCGAAGCGCGCGTTGTACTGCGCATTGAGCTGGCCGATCAGCGCCAGCTCCTCGGGCGTGCAGTTCGTGAGGCCGGCCTTGTTCTGCTCGTTGGTCGACTCGGCCGTCAGGCTGTTGCTGGCCATGGCCTTGCCGGCCAGCTCGGGGTGGGCGCGCACCAGCGCCATCTGCCGATCGCGGCCCGCGCGGCGCACGGACTCGGCCAGCGCGTGCTTGAGCGCAGACAGCGAGGCGAACGGCCGCGCGGCCCAGGCGCCTTCGGCGACCCAGGGCGAATGTTCGTAGGTGCCCTCCAGCAGGCGGACGAAATCGGCCTGCGTGGCGGTGTTGAGTTGCTCCAGCGTGAGCGGTACGTGAGACATGTTCACTCCCAGACAAAGGCGGTGTTGGCGTCGAAGGGATGCGCCTGTTTCCAGTGGCGCGCAATGTCGATGCGGCGTGTGACCCAGACGCGGTCGTGCGCCTGCACGTGGTCCAGGAAGCGCTGCAGCGCGCGCATGCGGCCGGGCCGGCCCAGCAGGCGGCAGTGCATGCCGATGCTCATCATGGCGGGCCGCTCCTCGCCCTCGGCGTAGTGCACGTCGAAGGCGTCGCGCAGGTACTCGAAGAACTCGTCGCCATGGCTGAAGCCCTGCGGCAGCGCAAAGCGCATGTCGTTGCAGTCCAGCGTGTAGGGCACGACCAGGTGCGGCGCCAGTGCGCCGTCGGTCTTCTTGACCTGCAGCCAGAACGGCAGGTCGTCGCCGTAGTAGTCGCTGTCGTATTCGAAGCCGCCATGCTCGGCCACGATGCGGCGCGTGTTGGGGCTGTCGCGGCCCGTGTACCAGCCCAGCGGCCGGCTGCCCGTGAGGCGCTGGATGATCTCCATGCCGCGTTCCAGGTGCTCACGCTCCACCGAAGCATCCAGGTTCTGGTAGTGGATCCAGCGCCAGCCGTGGCAGGCGATCTCGTGGCCCAGCTCGACGAAGGCGGCCGTGACCTCGGGGCAACGCGCAAGCGCCATGGACACGCCGAACACCGTGAGCGGCAGGCCGCGGCGCTCGAACTCGCGCAGCAGCCGCCAGACGCCCACGCGCGAACCGTACTCGTAGATGCCCTCCATGCTCAGGTGGCGGTCCGCGAAAGCCGGCGGGTTGAACATCTCCGAGAGGAACTGCTCGCTGCCGGCGTCGCCATGCAGCACGGAGTTCTCGCCGCCCTCCTCGTAATTCAGCACGAACTGCAGGGCCACGCGGGCCTGGCCGGGCCAGCGCGCGTGCGGCGGGTTGCGGCCGTAGCCGCGCAGGTCGCGCGGGTAGCGTGGGGCGGAAGAAGAGGCGTTCACGGTGGCCATGGTCTGGGTTGTCTCTTTCAGCTCTTGGGCCGCAGCACGGCGGCCAGGTCGGGTGTGCGCGGGTCCATGCGCAGGTTGCGCTCCACGCTCGTGATGTGGTTTTCCATGATCCGGGCGGCGGCGCGTCCGTCCCGGCGCGCGAGCGCCTCGACGATCTCGATGTGCTCGGACTGCGAATGCTCGGCCGAATGCCCGCTCTGGTACATCAGCGCGATGAGCTGCGAGCGCGACAACAGGTCGGCGATCAGTTCGGCCAGCACCTCGTTGCCGAGCAGGCGCGCCAGGATCACATGGAAGTCGGCGAGCAGCCGCGTGCGGCCCGTCACGTCGGCGCGCGCAACGGCGTTGCGCTCGTCGCGCAGGTGTGCGCGCAGCTCGGCGATCTGCGCGTCGGTGATGCGCGCGGCCAGCGCGCGCGCCATGCCGCCTTCCACGAGCCGGCGCAGCTCGAACACCTGGCGCGCCTCTTCGGCCGACAGCGTGGCCACGAAGGCCCCGCGCGCAGGCAGCAGCGTGACGAGCCGGCTGCGGCTGAGCTGGTTCAGCGCCTGGCGCACCACGGTGCGCGAGACAGCGAACACGTCGGCGATCTGCTGCTCCACGAGCTTGGTGCCGGGCATCAGGCGCTGCTCGACGATGGCGCTCGTGATGGACTCCACGATCTGGTCGGTGCTGCTGGGCGCGGCACGCGGCGCACGCACGGGCTCCAGCAGGCGCAGGGTGGCGGAAGACTTTCTGGGCATGGCGATGGGTACACGGGAATGTCGATCAATGTATACAGATATTCGCGCCGATGCAAGCGCTGCGGGGCTGCCCGCCCCGGCAAGCGTTGCGGCCCGAGGGCGTTTCGATCTCGGAGAAGCAGCTTGTTTCAAGGGGATATCGGCACTGCATCGTGGCACGGACCAGCTGCGCCGTGGGCCACGGGAAAGCACCGCAGTCCGGTACAAAATATGGCTTGATTGAATACAGTTATCGAACTGATCGCACGATGGCCCGCGCAATCGATGGGCGGACCCGGGTCGGCGCCGCAGGCGGCCAGCCCAGTCCGTGCGCTGGCCGCGCGGCACCGGCGCAGCGCGGAACAGGTAGGCGCTCGTGGTCGACGACGACGAGCATGCCGCGCAGGTCCTGAGCCAGATGCTGCAGTCCGACGGCTTCGTGGTCGAGGCCGTGCACGCTGCGGCACGGGCGGCACAGCCCTTCGGCTGGACCAGGGCGACGCCGAACCCCTGAACCGCCTGGCCGCGCACGGCGCGCTGCTGCAGGCCGCGCTCGGCCCGGCCTTCGAACCGGTGGCCCAAGCCCTCGAGACCTTCGACGTCGAGGCCGCCGCGCCGGCATTGGCGGCCACCAAGTCGCCCCCGCCGGGCTGAAGCCCTCGGACGCGCCGCTGCGCAGCAGCGGCGGACCGTGGGCGCCGCCGCCTTCAGTCCAGGCTGCGCCACCAGTCCCCGCGCAGCTGCTGCTGCAGCCAGGCGATGAACGCCGTGACCTTTTGCGGCACCAGCTTGGGCGACGGGAACACCGCATGCATCTCCTGCGACGGCAGGCCATGGTCGGACAGCAGCGGCTCGATGCTGCCATCGGCCACCGACTCGCCCGCCACGTACCAGGGCAGGACCGCCAGCCCCATGCCGGCGCGGCAGGCGGCCAGCACGGCCGACAGGTTGTTGGAGCGCAGCGCGCCCTTCACGGGCACCGACTCGTCGCCACCCGGCCCATGGAACAGCCAGCGCGCATCGCCCTGCACGCTGCTGTAGACCAGGCAGGCATGCTGCGCGAGCGCTGCCACCGACTGCGGCCGCCCGTGCCGTGCCAGATAGGCCGGTGCGCCCGCCAGCATCCAGGGGTTGCTGCCCAGGTAGCGGGCGCCCAGCGATGAATCGGCCAGGCGCCCCATGCGCACGGCCAGGTCGATGCCCTGCTCCACGAGGTTCACATAGCGGTCGT
>DATKFT010000032.1:0-2066 GCA_035544335.1 Pseudorhodoferax sp. | reverse complement strand
GCCGTGGACTGGACGCGCGAGCGCCGCATCGGCGGCACACCGCTGGCGGACAAGCAGGGCATCCAATGGATGCTGGCCGACATGAAGCTGCGGCTCGAGGCCTCCTGGGGCCTCACCTTGCAGGCCCTGGCGCTGCGCCAGGCCGGCCTGCCGTTCACGCTGCAATCGGCCATGGCCAAGCTGCACGCCTCCGAGATGGCCGGCTTCGTGACCGACCAGGCCCTGCAAATCCATGGCGGCTACGGCTTCACGCGCGCGCTGCCGCTCGAGCGCTATGTGCGCGACGCGCGGATTCTGCGCATCTACGAGGGCAGCTCGGAGATCCAGCGCAACATCATCGGGCGCATGCTGGTCGCTTGAGGGGCGGGCGGCGGCCCGCGCAGAGCCTGGCTGCCGCGCCGCTGAACCCCACCCGCCCTCGGGGCCGGCGAGAGGCCGGCGCTGCCTCGGGCATGCTGCGGAGGGCACCCCTGCAGCAGCACCGCATCGGTCGCGAGCAGGGTGCCGTTCCAGCCACCTGTGCGGCCCGGCACCTGCATTTCACAAGCAAGCGCTTGCAGCCGCACTGCGGGCTCCATGGGCACCCGCCGGCATCCGGCGGGAGGCCTGTTCCCATGGAATATTCCGCACTACGCGCTCCGAAATTTTCATTGCTGCGCAGCGTGCCGGCGAAATCGAATCTTTAGGCACCAGAGTGGCGTTGTGAGGTCCTCGCCTCAGTTTCGGAGCCCATGATGAACGCCGTGCAAGCACTTCGGTGCACGATTTCCGCAGCCGCGCTGGCCGGCCTGCTTCCCACCATGGCCTGTGCGGCACCGATCCTGCCTTCGCAGCTGGCCGAGCCCTGCTCCGTGCATGCCGTCACGATCACCAGGATCGAAAAGAGCCCCTTGGACGGCGTGGGCGTCCTCTACACCGGCAGCCAGGGCGCGACCAGGTGCCGGGGCCTGTTCTCCGGCGACGACACCAGCGGCTCGCTCAGCGCGCCCCGCCCCAATGTCGGCCTGCTCCACAACGGCTTGCTGAACGGGCAAGGCGGTGTGCTGGACCCGGTCTGGTTCAACGACGCGACCGCCCCCTCGCCCCTGCTCGATCTGCACAAGAACGGCAGCTACACCGATCCGGGCTGGCTTTACCTCGGCAAGGCCGACCGGCAGGGGCGCTCCTTCGGCATGGCCCCCTACAGCAAGCCGCTCAAGCTGGCCGACGTCGTGAACGTCCAGTTCCAGTGCACCGGTGCCGGCGACAGCGCGTGCACCCAGGGCAACTGGTCGCTGCAGACCTCGCTCGACCTCATCGAGAAGATGCGGGCCGCACTCTGCAGGAATGGGTTCGACCACCTGGCGCTCGTGCTCCAGGCCAGCGACCGCTTTGCCATCTACGACTTCGACTTCAAGCGGCTGTCGGCCGGCATGGACGGCTTGGACGACCTCACGCCCTACGCGTTCACCGGCACCTGGAACACGCGCGATTTTCTCGACAAGAACGGCAAGCGGCAGAACGTCTCGCACATCTCGGTCTGGGTCCGGGGGCCGATGCCGACCGAGGTCCATGAAGTGCCCGAGCCCGGTGCGGCCTTCCTTTTCGTGCTGGGCCTAGCCGGGGTCGCGGTGGCCCGGCGGCGCACGGCCAGGCAAGCTCAGCGGGTGGGTTCCGGTTTCCCGTCCTGCGGCGCCTGGAAACGGAACCGGACCGTGGCGTCCACCGCGGCCCGGGCCGCCACGCCGCGCTCCCACTCCAGATAGCGCGGATAGACCGCGGCGCGCTGTTCGGGCCGCAGCCGCATGACCGAACCCCAGTCGTCCCAAAAAGGCGTCAGCTGTTGGTCCGCGGTCCAGGCCGACGCCAGCGGCTGTCCCGCGCTGGCCCAGGCGTCGGTCCCGCCGCGCAGCCAGCGCGCGGGAGTCTCCAGCACCGCTTCCATGTCCCGGGCGGCCAGCCGCGCCGCACGCCCGTCCGACGACACGAACACCACCGGCGCGCGCAGCTGCGCGAGCATGGGCAGCTGGGGCAAGGCGGAGCGCAGCATGTAGTGGGCACCCGGAATGTGGCGCTTTTCGAACTCC
>DATKFT010000031.1:0-1691 GCA_035544335.1 Pseudorhodoferax sp. | reverse complement strand
CGCCAGCGTGGCGTCGTCATGCTGGCGCAGGCGCTCGCGCACGTATTCGGTGATGTGCGTGGGCAGCGGTCCGTTGGGGCCGTAGAGGCCGAAGTTCCAGACCGTCATGCGCTCGGGCTCGCCGGCGCGCGAGGGCAGGATCTCGGCGATGGTGGCGGGCGCGAAGGCCAGCGACGGGTCCTGGCCCAGGCGCAGCGGTTCGTCCTTGGGGCGCGTGGCCTGGCCCAGGCGCGGCAGGCCGGGGTGGCGCGCCTGCAGGTAGCGCAGGCTGTGCATCAGGTCGAACTGGTAGGGCCTGGCGCTCAGGCGCTGCCAGAACAGGCGCGCCCGAGCGTCCTCGGACGCGTTCGCCTGCACGGTGGGCAGCTCCGGGTCCTGATCGGGCACCGGCTGGGCAAGGGGAGCGTGCGCGGCGTTGCTCATATGCCGGGCCGTTGTCCGGGGCGTGGCGCCCAGTGCGCGACGGGGCCGCGCTGGCGAGAGTGCAGCTGCAGCTCGGTGAAGCTGTTGACGCCCACGTGGCGGGCAAAGAACCGCTCCAGCATGTTGGCCAGGGGCCAGGGGCTGACACCGGCCATGGCCGGCTCGTCCACGCTCAGGTGCACGCCCACGCCGCGCCCGTAGACGAGCTGGCGGTGCTGGGGCAGGCGGCGCGTGATGGGCTCGATGCGCATGCCCTGGATGGCGGCGATCTGTCCGGCCAGCTGGTGGTTGCCCAGGTCCAGGTACAGGCGCAGCAGCTCCTGCAGCGTGGCCGCGCCTTCCTCGTCGGACAGGTCGGTCATGGCCAGGTAGTTCAGGCTCAGGTGGGAGATCAGCCGCCAGGTGAGGCCGCCATCGGCCACGGCCGGTATCGGGGCGCTGGGGCCAGCGATGACGCGGGCCCAGTCCACCGGTGCCGACTCCTGAAGGGCAAAGTCGCCGCCCGGCTGGTTGACGCGCATGAGCAGGGGCAGGTCGCGGTTGGTGCACAGGGTATGCATGGACAGCTGCTTGAGCTCGTCGGAGAACGGCGCCTCGCGCTGGTCCACCAGCGAGATGAAGACTTCCGAGCCCAGGTACTGCGTGCGCGGGCCGCTGCGCAGGCTGCGTTCGGAAAACAGCCGGGGCTCGCGCCGCGTGGTGAAGTAGGCCTGCTCGGTGGAGTGCAGGCCGTGAGTGGATGCGTACAGCGGCGCAAATTCACGGTCCTGCGTCTTGCCTTCGTGGTGGCCGGTGACGGCCTGCACGCCGTAGACCTCGAAGTCCAGCGGCCGCATGCGGTCGGCAACGACGTGGTATTCGTGCACGTTGGAGGCCACGTGCAGGCGGTCCGCCGTGTACTCGAACAGGTTGATGGCCGGAATGCAGTGCATCAGCAGCTTGGCCGCGTCGATCTGCGGCTCCAGCGTGGGCGCGGCGCGGCGCAGCAGCAGCGTGATGCCCACGCCGTCGTGGGCAATGCGGCGCATGCTGCGGGACAGGCCGTTGATCGAGAAGAACCGCTGCCGCGCGGGAAACGCGAAGTACTCGTGCAGCAGCCGGTGGCCCTGGAAGGCGCGGTGCGAATAGGGAATCAGGGCCTGTTCGCTGTCATGGCCCTCGGCGCGCAGCGCATCGGGCGGGAGCACGTCCCAGACCTGGCGCGGGTCCTGCGGGTGGTGGACCACGATGGCCAGCGTCTGCGTGTGGATGAGCTCCTGCAGATGGGA
>DATKFT010000030.1:0-6059 GCA_035544335.1 Pseudorhodoferax sp. | reverse complement strand
GGGGCGGATCCTCCGCATGTCGCGGGCGTGCCGAACACGGATCGCAGGGCCGCACCGAGGCGTCGCCGGAATGGGCCACGTGGATCTGCCCATGACGAGCGCAGACGCCGTTTGCGCGCTGCGGCGCGAGGTCGCCGCGTTCGGCCCGCACTTCGACCTCGACATCCTGGCCGCCACGCATGCGCTGTACCGGCCGCACATCGCGCCCTTGCGCGCGCCGGCGCTGCGCGACCAGCCCTATGGTCCGCATGCGCGCCATCGGCTGGACCTGTACCTGCCCGACGGCCCCGCGCAAGGCCTCGTGGTCTACGTGCACGGCGGCGGGTTCGTGCGCGGGGACAAGGACCTCGATGGCGTCTTCTATGCCAACGTGGGCCGCTTCCTCACCGACGCGGGCTTCGCCGCGGTGCTGCCGAACTACCGCCGCGCGGGCGAGGCCGGCTGGCCCGCAGGCGCCCAGGATGTGCAGGCCGCACTGCAATGGGTGCACGCGCAACGCGCACAGATTTGCGCGCGGCCGCTGCCCGTGTTCGTGATGGGCCAGTCGGCCGGCGCGAGCCATGTGGCGTCCTGGTTCTTCGACGAGGCGGCGCGCGGCAGCCCGCGCGCGGCCGTGCAGGGCGTGCTGCTCATGAGCGGCTTCTACAGGGCGAGCGCGCCGCTGGCGGAGAACATCGCTGCGTACTTCGGCGACGACGCGCGGCACTACGCCGAGCGCTCGCCGCTCTCGCATGCGCGGCGCGACCACACGCCGCTGTGGCTCAGCGTGGCCGAGTTCGATCCCGGCCGCATTGCCGCGCACACCTTCGCGTTGGCCGAGCGGCTGACGCAGCTGAACGGCCGCAGTCCCGCGTTCGCCTGGCTTGCGGGGCACAACCATGTCTCCACGGTGCTCAGCCTGGCCTCGCCACAGCGCGACGCGGGCGACAGCATCCTTGGCTTCCTGCGGGCCTGTCTCGCTTCTCCCTCCACGTACCCACTTCCATGAGCGCCATCGAGGTCATCGTCCACGCGGTCCGGCTGGAGGCCGACCGCATCCACTCCTACGAACTGCGGGCGGCCGATGGCGCGCCGCTGCCGGCCTTCACGGCCGGTGCGCATGTCGAACTCAGCCTGGCCAACGGCCTGGCGCGCAGCTACTCGCTGGCCAATGCGCCCGGCGAGACCGCGCGCTATGAGATCGCGGTGAACAAGGAGACCGCGGGCCGGGGCGGCTCTGCCCACATGCACGCGCAGGTGCATGTGGGAAGCCGCTTGCGCATCAGCGCGCCGCGCAACCACTTTGCGCTCGACGAGGCGGCCCCGCACAGCGTGCTGATTGCGGGTGGCATCGGTGTGACGCCCATCCGGTCCATGGTGTCGCATCTGCGCGCGTCCCACCGGGACTGGACCCTGCTGTACGCGGGCCGCCAGCGCACGTTGATGGCCTATGTGACGGAGTTCGAGGCCTTGCAGGCCCAGGGCCACGGCGTGCGCCTGCATGTCGATGCCGAGGCCGGCGGCCCCCCGGATCTGCGTGCGCTGGTGGCGGGCGCACCTGCGGGCGCGCATTTCTACTGCTGCGGGCCGGGCGCCATGCTGGACGCTTTCGCGCAGGCGACGGCCGACATCGCGGCCGAACGCGTGCATGTGGAGCACTTCGCGGCCGCGCAGGCGCCGGCCGTCGACGGCGGCTTCGCGGTGTCCCTGGCCCGCTCGGGCAGGCTGCTGCAGGTGCCCCAGGGAACGTCCATCCTCGATGTGCTGCTCGACGCGGGCGTGAGGGTGCCCTTCTCGTGCATGGAGGGCGTCTGCGCCTCGTGCGAGACGCGCGTGCTCGCGGGCACTCCGGACCACCGCGATGTGGTGCTTTCGCCGTCCGAGCGTGCGGCGAACGACCGCATGATGGTCTGCTGTTCGGGTTCGAAGTCGGCCACGCTGATCCTGGATCTGTGATGGCGATGCAGGCGCACGCAGGCCCGGGCCAGCTGCTGCTCGGTGAGCCGGCCATCGACGCGGCGCACCGCGAATGCGAGCAGGCGCTAGCGCGGTTGCTGGCATGCCCCGACACGGAGATGGGTGCGGCGCTGCAGGCCTTCGAGGCGCATGCGCACGCGCATTTCGGCATGGAGGACGAACTCATCGCGCGCGGCTATCCGGCAGGCCAGTGCCATCTGGACGAGCACCGGGCCGTGCTCGCGAGCGTCGCCGAGGTGCGCGAGCGCGTCGCGGCGGGCCACGTCGCGCTGGGCCGGCGTCTCGCGCGGGAGCTTGCGCGCTGGTTTCCCGAGCACACCGACGTGATGGACCGCGGCCTGGCCGCCTGGTTGTTGCAGCAGCGAACGGGCGGGGCGCGGCTGCAGTTCGTCGCGCGCGCCAGTTCGCCGACGCCGCCACGTTGAGCGTTGGCCGGGGGTGGCTGGCTGCCGCTGTGCGGGGCGGGGCTTGGGGCAAGCCCAGGTTCCCAAACCCGGCGCAAATGCCTACGCTCGCGCAGCGCCGCACCGCGGGGAAGGCGCCGTGGCGGCCTGGCGCACGGCGGCGGGGCGCGCGAACAACAGCAAGGAAGCCTGTGGCAGTGAAGAAGACGGTCGCCGTGCTGGGGGCGGGCATGGTGGGCACGGCCTGTGCCCTCGCGCTGCAGCGCCGTGGCATCGAGGTGCAGCTCATCGACCGGCTGGCGCCGGGGCGCGAGACCTCCTACGGCAATGCCGGGGTGCTGGCGCGCAGCTCGCTGGTTCCCATGAACCACCCCGGGCTCTGGGCGGCCTTGCCCCGGCTGGCGCAGAACCGCAGCGTGCAGCTGCGCTACAAGGCCGGCTACCTGGCGCGCAACCTGCCGTGGATGGCCCGCTTCCTGTACCACGCGCGCCAGGGCGCATTCGAGGCCACGGCACAGGCGCTCGATGCGCTGATCCAGCTCTCGATGGCCACCCACCGCCGCTGGCTGGCCGAGGCCGGGGCGTCGGCCCGGCTGCGCAGCCATGGCTGGATGTTCCTGTACCGCTCGCAGGCCGGTTTCGACAGCAGCCGGCTCGCACGCGAGACCTTCGCCAGGTTCGGCGTGGACACCGAACTGCTGTCGCCCGCGGCCCTGCAGGCGCTGGAGCCCGCGCTGCGCCCGATCTTTGCGCACGCGCTGTGGATCAAGGATGCGGCGTCCGTGGACAACCCCGGCGCGCTGGTCGACACCTATGCGCATCTGTTCCAGGTCTGCGGCGGCCGCATCGTGCGGGGCGAGGTGCGGCAGGTCGAGAGAGCCCCCGACGGCTGGCGGGTCCATGCGGGGGCGGAGCGGCCGGTGGTGGCCGATGCGCTCGTGGTGGCGCTGGGACCGTGGTCCAAGGACTTCGTGCGCCAGCAGTTCGGACTGTCCGTGCCCATGGCGTACGAGCGCGGCTACCACCGGCATTTCGCGCCCGGCGAGGGGCCGCGGCTGACCCGGCCCGTCTACGACGCGGCCGGTGGCTATGTGCTGTCGCCCATGGAGATGGGCATGCGCCTGTCCTCGGGCGTGGAGCTGGCGGACCTCGATGCGCCCCAGGACCTGGCGCAGCTGGAACTGGCTGCGCGCGCGGCGCGCGAGGCCGTGCCGCTCGGTGCGCCGCTGGAGCGCGCGGCCTGGCTGGGCCGGCGGCCCACGTTGCCCGACAGCCGGCCCGTGATCGGCCGGGCCGGCGCCATCCCCGGGCTCTGGTTCGCGTTCGGCCACCAGCACATCGGCCTGAGCACCGGGCCGGGGACGGGCTGCGTGCTGGCCGACCTCATGACCGAGCGCAGCCCGGCCATCGATGCCGCGGCGTTCGCGCCGGCCCGGTTCGGGCTCTGAACCGCAGGCGCCGACGCCGGCTCCAAGCGGCGGTGCGCTACGGGCTTTGGCGCAGCGCGGTCATGGGCGCGGCACGGCGTGCCGCGCGGCGGCGCCACCAGAGCCAGATGCCCGAGACGCCCAGCGTGGCCAGCACGAGGCCGCCGGTGGCGACGGCCAGCTCCAGCCAGAGGCCGCCCAGCACGCCGGTGTGCAGCGGATAGACCCAGGCGACGGCGCTGGCGCCGGGGTCCAGCTCGGACCAGCGCTGCACGGCCAGCACGGCGCCGTTGCGCGGGTCCAGCCAGACCGAGCTCAGGCCGTTGGGGTGGGGGTCGTCGGGCAGTTGCAGGCGCACGCGCACGGGACGGTCGGCCCGGGCCGGCAGCTGGATGTAGCCGATGGGGGCCTGCGGAAAGCGGGCCTGGGCCGTGGCGGCCAGCTCGTCCAGCGTGGGCGCCGGGCCGGCATCCGCGAGCTGGGGCAGGCGCGGCGCTGCGGTCGGCGTGGCGCCTGCCAGGGCACTGACGAAGCCGCCCAGCGGCCGCCAGGCCATGTAGGCGCCGCTCGCCACGCTGACGGCGACCAACAGGCCCAGCGCGGCACCGCCGACGCGGTGCAGGTCGAACAGCGCGCGCAGCAGGCCGCGGTCCAGCGCGATGCGCCACGACGGCGGCCAGCGCCTGGGCCACCACAGCACCAGTCCCGTGCTGAGCAGCAGCAGGTAGACGAGCGCGGCCATGGCCAGGATGGCCTTGCCGGTCTCTTGCAGCCACAGTGCGCTGTGCAGCTTGAAGAGCTGGTTCACAAAGCCCTCGTTCTCCGCGCGCCGACCCTGTTCCGCACCCGTCACAGGATCGACGAACAGCGTGCCGCTCCAATCCCCGCGCACGAGAATGCGCAGGCTCTCGCCTGCCTCGCGTACCGGCCGGAGGGTCAGCGTGGTCGCCGGGCCGAACTCGGCACGTGCGCGCTCCACGAGCGAGTGCAGCGGCGCCTGCGGCGGCCCCGGTGTGCGGGCCCGGTACAGGTCGGCGCGCCACCATTGGTCGAGCGGCTGCGCGGCGACCAGCACGGCGCCCGTGAAACCCGACAGGATGAGCAGCCAGCCGATGGACAGGGCTGTCCAGCGGTGCACGCGCAGCCAGAGCTGGCGCAGCGTCATCAGAAGGCGTAGCGGCCCTGCACGTAGACCATGCGCGGCGCCCCGACCATGCGGCCGAAGTTGGTGTCCACGTTGCGCGTGTAGTAGCGCTTGTCGAACAGGTTGTTGATGCCCAGCGTCAGCTCCGTGCCCTTGGCGCCTGGCACCTTCCAGCTGGCCTGCAGGTTCCACAGCCGAAAGCCCGGGATGCGGCCCACGCTGGCGTCGGCCGATTCGGCCTCGGTGTTGGCCGCGTCGGAGTACTGCTTTCCCTGGTGCGTGGTCGAGAGGTTGAAGCGCCAGGCCTGCAGGTCGTAGCGTGCGCCCAGCGTGTCGGTCAGGCGCGAGTAGAACGGCACATCCTTGCCGGCCGTGGCGCCGGACTTCTGGATCGCGCGCGTGTAGGTGAGGTTGGCGTAGACCGCCAGGCCCGCCAGCGCGCCGGCCTTGTCGAAGGCGTAGTCGACCGCGCTCTCGATGCCTTCGTGGTCGGTCGCGCCCAGGTTGCGGAAGGTGGCCGGCGTGACGCCGGGGACCTGCAGGATCTGGTTGTCGAACTTCATCTTGAAGGCGGTCAGCTCGGCGCTGGTGGCGCCCTGCGTCCAGCGCGCACCCACCTCCATGGTCTTGGCGACCTCGGGCTGGAGCGGGTTGTTCGCGGTCTGCGAGTTGAGCTGCAGGTTCTGCACCGGGCCGTACGAGGTGCTGTAGTTGGTGAACAGCGTGAGCGCCGGCGTCAGCACGTAGGCCAGGTTCAGCGAGGGCAGGGCCTTGTTGTTCGTGGTGTCGAAGGGCTGGCCGCCGGCGTTGTCCACGCGCGTGGATTCGATGTGCTCGAAGCGCAGGCCCGGCGTGATGCGCCAGGCGCCGATCGCGATGCGGTCGTCCACGTAGACCGCGTGCGCGTCGGTCGCGTTGTTGAAGCGCGTGACCGTGCCCGCCAGGCCGGTGGCGCGCGCGACGTTGAAGGTGCGGTCGTTGCCGCGCTCACGCAGGTAGCGGTAGCCCACGGTCACGTCGTGCGTGGTCGACGCCAGGCGCAGCCGGTGCGTGTAGCGGGGCTCGATGCCCAGCACTTCGTAGTCGCGCGGCTGGTTCGCCAGCTGCGTGCCGGCCGCGTTGATGAGC
>DATKFT010000029.1:0-17226 GCA_035544335.1 Pseudorhodoferax sp. | reverse complement strand
GGCGTGGCCGGATCGGCGCTGCGGATCCAGAGCCGCCCGCGGCTCAGCGGCCGGTTGGGCACGCAGGACACCGTCATGCCGGGGAAATCGTGGACCGAGCCCGCCGTGGCCGCCGCGCTGAACGCGAGGAAGTGCAGCTGCAGGTCGGCCGTCTGCACCTGCGCCCCGCTGCGCGCGAACATGCCCATGGTCATGGGGCCACCGGCCAGCACGCCACGGCGCGTGGCCAGGTAGCGCAGGCCGGCCAGCGCCTGCAGCAGCCCGCTGCGGCGCAGCGTGTTCAGCGAATGGCCGCGGCAGCGGAACACCACGCGCGTGTTCAGGTGGTCCATGAGGTTCTCGCCGACGCCGGGCGCGTCGAGCACCACCGGGATGCCCAGGCCGTCGAGCAGCGCGGCGGGGCCCACGCCGGACAGCTGCAGCAGCTGCGGCGAGCCGATCGCGCCGGCCGCGAGCACGGTCTCCTGCTCGGCCAGGGCCTGGATGCGCTGGCCGCGGTGGCCAAATTCGATGCCGCGCGCGCGCTGGCCTTCGAACAGCACGCGCTGCACCTGCGCGCCGGTCAGCACCGTGAGGTTGGGCCGTGCGCGCCGCACGCCCAGGTAGGCGGCGGCCGCGCTGCTGCGGCGCCCGCCGCGCACCGTGAGCTGGTAGCGGCCCACGCCGTGCTGGCCACCGCTGTTGAAGTTGGGGTTGAAGGCATGGCCCAGCTCGCGCCCCGCCGCGACGAAGGCCTCGTGCAGCGGATGCGCGAGGGCCGGGTCGCTGAGTCCGAGCGGGCCGTCGGTGCCGTAGTCGCCCGCATGCGTGCCCGCGTAGCCTTCGGCCCGGCGGAACAACGGCAGCAGGTCCGCGTACGACCAGCCCGCGCAGCCCGCCGCGGCCCAGGCGTCGTAGTCCGCGGGCTGGCCGCGCACATAGATCATCGCGTTGATCGCGCTCGAGCCGCCCAGCACCCGCCCGCGCGGCCAGACCAGCCGGCGATCGCCCAGGCCGGGCACGGGCTCGGTCTGGTAGAGCCAGGCCAGCCTGGGGTTGTAGGCATTGCGCGCAAAACCCAGCGGCACCTGGATCCAGGGGTCGCGGTCGGGGCCGCCCGCCTCCAGCAGCAGCACGCGGCAGCGCGGGTCGGCCGACAGCCGGTGCGCGAGCACGCAGCCGGCCGAGCCGGCGCCCACGATCACGTAGTCGAAGTGCCGGGTGTCCATTTCAGTGGTCCGCTGCGCTGCGCGCCATCCGCACAGCACCAAGCCGGCTCGCCAGCCACGGCCCAGAAGGCCGCGGAGCAGGCCACCCCAGCAGACGCGGCGGATCTGGCTCTGCCAGGCCGCTGGCGGGCCTTGCAGGCCGCGACTGCGCCAGAGGCGCAGCCTCCTCGGGCCGTCCAAGCCTGCGCAGGCAGGCTTGGAGCCGCGACCCTCGGCCCCCTGGAGGGGGGATGGGACCTCTACACGACCTTCGAAGTCCAAACGGGGGTGGTTTCATGTCAAGCCAGCGCGCCGCCGTCGATGCTCAGAGCCTGGCCCGTGATGTTGGCCGCGGCCGCACTGGCCAGGAAGCCCACGAGCGCGGCGACCTCGGCCGGCTCGCTGAAGCGGCGGGTCGGCGTGAGCGCGACCGCCTGCTCGGGGCTCAGCCCCAGGTCTTCGAGCCGGCCCAGCGCCATCTCGGTCGCCACCCAGCCCGGGCAGACCGCGTTGACCGTGATGCCGCGCGGCCCGAGCGCCCGCGCCAGCGAGCGGCTCAGGCCGATCACGCCGTGCTTGGAGGCCGAATAGGCCAGCTGGTCGGCCACGCCGCGCAGCCCGAGGATGGAGGAGATGTTGACGATGCGCCCCGCGCCATCGACCAGCAGCTCGCGCGCCGCGCGGCAGCAGGCCCAGGTGCCCGTCAGGTTGGTGGCCAGCATCGGCCCCCATTCCGCGGCCTCGGCATCGCTGCCGAACGGCGCACCGCCCGCGATGGCCGCGTTGTTGACGAGCACGTGCAGCCGCCCATGGCGCCGGCGCACCGTGTCGAAGAGTTCGGCGACCTGCGCGGTGTCCGTGACGTCGCAGCGCAGCATCGCAAAATCCGCTGTGGCGTCCTCTGCGCGCGGCGCCGAGCGGGAGGTTCCGATCACCGCGTAGCCCTGTGCGCCCAGATGCGCGGCAATGGCGCGGCCGATGCCGCGGCTGGCGCCGGTGACCACCGCCACGGGCTGTCGATCCGTCATCTCGTCTCCTCTCCTGGGGGGCGTTCGCGGCTTCGAAGGCCACGAAATAAGTTAGTATACGTTCTAATTTCAGTGAACCTGGAGACAGCATGGAAGCGATTCTGAAAACCCTGCGCGAGATCCTCGGCGATGCGGCCGTGCTGGTCGGCGAGGACGTGCGTGCAAGGCCGGTGTCGCGCATCGTGCAGAGCGGCTGCGCGGCGGGCGCACTGGTCCGGCCTTCGTCGACCGAGGAGGTGGCGCTCGTCATGCGCCTGTGCCATGCGGCCGGCCAGCCCGTGGTGCCGCGCGCAGGCATGACCGGCCTGGTCGGCGGCGCGCTGGCCGGCCCCGGCGAGATCGCGCTGTCGCTCGAGCGCATGAACCGCGTCGAGGAGATCGACCCGGTCTCGCAGACCATGACGGTGCAGGCCGGCACGCCGCTGCAGACGATCCAGGAAGCGGCCGAGGCCCAGGGCCTGCTGTTCCCGCTGGACCTCGGCGCGCGTGGCTCGGCCACCATCGGCGGCAACATCGCCACCAACGCGGGCGGCAACAAGGTGCTGCGCTTCGGCATGACGCGCGACATGGTGCTGGGCCTGGAGGCCGTGCTGCCCGACGGGGAGATCGTTTCGTCGATGTTCAAGATCATCAAGAACAACACGGGCCTGGACATCAAGCAGCTGTTCATCGGCACCGAGGGCACGCTGGGCGTCGTCACGCGCGCCGTGCTGCAGCTGCAGCCGCAGCCGCGCACGCGGCAGACCGTGCTGGGCGCGTTCCGCGATTTCGCGTCCGTGGCCAGCATGCTCGAGCGCATGCGCGCCGCCTCGGGCGGCACGCTGAGCTCCTACGAGATCATGTGGCGCGACTACTACCTGCTGCTCACGGCGCCGGGCCGCCGGCCGCCGCCGCTGCCCCAGGAGCACCCGTTCTACGCGCTGATCGAGTGCGAAGGCGCCGACGAAGAGGCCGACACCGCGCGCTTCCACGCCGTGCTCGAGGAGTGCCTGGAGAGCGGCCTCATGGTCGATGCGGTCATCGCGCAATCGGAGGCCGAGCGCATCGACCTCTGGCGCATCCGCGACGACGTGCACTACCTGCGCACGCTGAACCCGCTGTTCGTGTTCGACGTCAGCCTGCCGATCCCGGCCATGCCCAGCTACGTGGACAAGCTGCGCGCAGAACTCGAGCGCCGCTGGGGCCAGGTCACGCTGATCTCCTATGGGCACCTGGGCGACGGCAACCTGCACATCGCCGTGTCCTGCGGCAGCAACGCGGACAAGGCCGAGATCGAGCAGCTGGTCTACGCGCCGCTGCGCGCGCTGCGCGGTTCCGTGTCGGCCGAGCACGGCATCGGCGTGGACAAGAAGAAGTACCTCGACTACACGCGCACCGCACAGGAGATCGCGGTCATGCGTGCCGTCAAGGCCGCACTGGACCCCAAGAACATCCTGAACCCCGGCAAGATCTGCTAGGCCCACTGGCGTGGCACAGCGGGGCACGGCCGGGCCCCGCTGCCTGCGGGTCGAAGCCACGCATATTGATGTTGTGGTGTTGGCAACACTTCAACAATCGTTGTAATATCGATTCATGGAAGAAGACCAGGCCGTCAAATCCCTCGCCGCACTCGCCCAGGCCCTGCGCCTGCGGCTGTTCCGCGCGCTCGTCGTCGCAGGACCCGAGGGCCTGACGCCCGGCGTGCTGGCCGAGCAGCTGGACGTGGCGTCCAACACGCTGTCGTTCCACTTGAAGGAGCTCATGCACGCCGGCCTGGTCACGCAGGAACGCCAGGGCCGCAACCTGGTCTACCGCGCCGCGTTCGACGCGATGGACGCACTGCTGGACTACCTCACCGAGAACTGCTGCGAAGGGGCGGCCTGCCTGCCCGGCAGCCGCGCTGTGCGCCGCTGCTGAACCCCGGTTTCACACAGCAGCCCCCGACGCCCGCACGGCAGCGCGGCCGGACGTCCGCGTCCCGACCGCGGCAGCCCTGTGCCTGCAGCCCCCGTGCCAAACACCGATCCCTCCATGCCCACCGCCGTCCTCATCTTCGTGTTCACGCTCGTGCTCGTGCTCTGGCAGCCCCGAGGCCTGGGCATCGGCTGGAGCGCCACGCTCGGCGCCGTGCTCGCACTGGCAGTCGGCGTGGTGCAGCCGGCCGACATCGCGGTCGTCTGGGGCATCGTCTGGAATGCGACCGCCGCCTTCGTGGCCATCATCGTCATCAGCCTGCTGCTGGACGAGGCCGGCTTCTTCGCCTGGGCCGCGGCACACGTGGCGCGCTGGGGTGGCGGCCATGCGCACCCGCTGTTCGCGCTGACCGTGCTGCTGGGCGCGGCCGTGGCGGCGCTGTTCGCCAACGACGGTGCGGCGCTGATCCTCACGCCCATCGTCATGGCCATGCTGGCCGCGCTGGGCTTCACGCCGGCCGCCACGCTGGCCTTCGTGATGGCGGCCGGCTTCATCGCCGACACGGCCAGCCTGCCGCTGGTCGTCTCCAACCTCGTCAACATCGTCTCGGCCGACTTCTTCGGCATCGGCTTTCAGCGCTATGCCGCGGTCATGGTGCCGGTCAACATCGCCGCCGTGCTGGCCAGCCTGGCGATGCTGGTGCTCTACTTCGGCCGCAGCGTGCCGGCCCGCTACGACCTGGCCCGCCTCCCGCCACCGGCCCAGGCCATCCGCGACCCGGCCACCTTCCGTGCGGGCTGGGTGGTGCTCGTGCTGCTGCTGGTCGGCTTCTTCGGCCTGGAGCCGCTGGGCGTGCCCGTCAGCGCCGTGGCGGCCCTGGGCGCCGTGGCACTGCTGGCCGTGGCAGCACGCAGCCCTGTCATCCGCACGCGCGCCGTGCTGCGGGGCGCGCCCTGGCAGATCGTGGTCTTCTCGCTGGGCATGTACCTCGTGGTCTATGGCCTGCGCAACGCGGGCCTGACCGAACGCATCGCCGCACTGCTGGACCTGTTCGCGCAAGGCGGTGTGCTGGGCGCTGCGCTGGGCACGGGCCTGCTCGCGGCGCTGCTGTCCTCGGTCATGAACAACATGCCGACCGTGCTGATCGGCGCGCTGTCCATCGAGGCCTCGCAGGCCAGCGGAGCCGTCCGGGAGGCCATGGTCTACGCCAATGTGATCGGCTGCGACCTGGGCCCCAAGATCACGCCCATCGGCAGCCTGGCCACGCTGCTGTGGCTGCACGTGCTGCACAAGAAGGGCATGGCGATCGGCTGGGGCTACTACTGCAAGGTCGGCGCCGTGCTGACCCTGCCCGTGCTGCTGGTCACGCTGGCGGCCCTGGCCCTGCGGCTCAGCCTGGGCTGAGCACACCCTCCACCCCTCCCCACCTCAGGACGCCCGCCATGAGCGACATCACGATCTACCACAACCCCGACTGCGGCACCTCGCGCAACGTGCTCGCGATGATCCGCAACAGCGGCGCAACGCCGCGCATCGTCGAGTACCTGAAGACCCCGCCCGACCGGCCGACACTGGCGCGGCTCATCGCGGCCATGGGCATCGCGCCGCGCGCGCTGCTGCGCCGCAAGGGAACGCCCTACGACGCGCTCGGCCTGGACCGCCCCGACTGGACCGATGCCCAGCTGATCGACTGCATGCTGCAGGAACCCCTGCTCATCAACCGCCCCATCGTCGTGAGCCCGCTGGGCACGCGGCTGTGCCGGCCTTCGGAGACCGTGCTCGACCTGCTGCCACGCCCACAGCAGGGCGCATTCACCAAAGAGGACGGCGAGCCCGTCGTCGACGCCCATGGAGTCCGCATTGCCAAGCCCTGACCTGCCGAACATCGCTGCCGACAGCTTTTGCCGACCCGAGCTGGCGCGGCTGCTGCCCGCCGAGCGCGCCACGCACGCGCCGCGCATCCTGCTGCTCTACGGCTCCGTGCGCGAGCGCTCGTACAGCCGGCTGCTGACCGAAGAAGCCGCACGGCTGCTGCAGGCCCTGGGAGCCGAGCCGCGCATCTTCGACCCGCGCGGGCTGCCGCAGCCCGATGGCGCGCCCGAGGACCACCCCAAGGTGCGCGAGCTGCGCGCACTGGCCCAGTGGTCCGAAGGCATGGTGTGGTGCTCGCCCGAGCGGCATGGCGCGATGACCGGCATCCTCAAGTCACAGATCGACTGGATCCCGCTGTCGGACGGCTCGGTGCGCCCCACGCAGGGCAAGACGCTGGCGCTCATGCAGGTCTCGGGCGGCTCGCAGTCCTTCAACGCCGTGAACCAGCTGCGCGTGCTGGGCCGCTGGATGCGCATGCTGACCATCCCCAACCAGTCGTCCGTGGCCAGGGCCTTCCAGGAGTTCACGGAAGACGGCCGCATGAAGCCCTCGCCCTACTACGCGCGCGTGGTCGACGTGATGGAGGAACTCGTCAAGTTCACGCTGCTCACGCGCGACAGCGCGGCCTACCTCGTGGACCGCTACAGCGAGCGCCGCGAGAACGCCGAGGCGCTGGCGCAGCGGGTGGAACTGCGCAGCATCTGAGTCCGGCGGCGGTCTTCCCCGCCAACCCAGCCGAAATTGCGCCCACCGCGCCGATCTTGCGCGGCTTTGGCGCAGCGGCGCGCCTGGGTGCGCCGCTGCGCCGCATGTCTCGGTAGCCTTCGCGCTCCACCGATTGCGCTGGACCAAGGAGACAAGCATGCACCGTTCGCGCCGCCACTTCGTCCGCTCGCTGGGCGCCGGCCTCATCGCCGCCCCGCTGGGCGCCCTCACGTTCCCGGCCCGCGCCCAGGGCCGGGACATCGTCCTCGGCAGCCTGCAGGACATGTCCGGTCCGCTGCAGCCCTTCGGCCGCGGCAAGAGCAATGTGCTCCAGTTCGGCGTCGCGCAGATCAACGCGGCCGGCGGCCTGCTCGGGCGCCCGCTGCGCATCGTCGAGTACGACACGCAGTCCAACAACCAGCTCTACGCCCAGTTCGGCCAGCAGCTGGGGCTGCGCGACAAGGCCGTGGTGGCCTTCGGCGGCGTGACCAGCGCGGCGCGCGAGATCGTGCGCCCCGTGCTGCGGCGCGCCAACGTGCCCTACTTCTACAACATGCCCAACGAGGGCGGTGTCTGCGACCGCAACACCTTCATCACGGGCGTGACGCCCAGCCATGCGCTGCGCTCCATCGTGCCCTACCTGGTCCAGCGCCACGGCAAGAAACTCTACGTGCTGGGCGCGGACTACAACTACGGCCAGCTCTCGGCCAAGTGGATCCGGCGCCTGGCGGCCGAGCATGGCGGCGAGGTCGTGGGGCAGGAGCTGTTCCCCATGGACACGGCGAACTTCAACACCACGATCGCCAAGATCCAGGCCGCCGCGCCACACGCCATCATCAACAGCTTCGTGGGCCCGGCCCACAGCAGCTTCTACGGCCAGTGGGCGGCCTCGGGCATGCAGGGCAAGATCGCGCTGGCCTCGCAGACCTTCGGCGATGTGGGTGAGCACCAGCGCATGCCGCGCGAGGTCACCAACGGCGTGATCGTCTGTACCAACTACTTCGAAGAGATGGACATGCCCGCGAACAAGGCCTTCCTGCAGGCCTACCGCGCCGCAGGCCACAAGGAGTACGTGAGCAACACCACGGTGAACGAGTACGTGGCGCTGCGCCTGTGGGCGGCCGCGGTCGCCAAGGCCGGCAGCCTGGACCGCGCGGCCGTGCTCGCCGCGCTGGAGTCCGGCCTGTCCATCGACGCGCCCTACGGCAAGGTCGCGCTGGACCCCGCCACGCACCACTGCATCCTGGACATGGTGCTGGCCGAGGTGCGCGACGGCAGCTACCACGTGCTGGACCGCAAGAGCGCCGTGGCCGCCACCGACATGGTCGGCCAGTGCGACCTCGTGAAGAACCCCGGCACCAACCGGCTCATCGAGCCCCGGCTCTGACCCCGCCGGCGCCGCCGGGCCACCCCGCGTGGCGGGCCCCTTGTGCGGCGTCCCCTCCTCCCTCACGCCTCCTCCTCCCATGGACTCATCCGTCCTGTTGCTCCACCTCGCCTACGCGGTGGCCCTGCTGGTGCTGACCAGCCTGGGCCTGGCCATCGTCTTCGGCATGATGCGCGTGGTGAACTTCGCCCACGGCGAGTTCCTCATGATCGGCGGCTACACGCTGGTGCTCAGCGTGCAGGCCGGCCTCAACATCTGGCTGGCCATGTTCGTGCTCGCGCCGGTCGTGACGGGCGCGGTCGGCTACCTGCTCGAACGCCTGGTCATCCGCCACCTGTACGGCCGCATGCTGGACACCATCCTGGCCACCTGGGGCGTGAGCCTGGCCCTGATCGGGCTGGCGACCTGGCTGTTCGGTTTCCAGACGCGCGGCGTGGTCGCGCCGCTGGGCAGCTTCGTGCTGGGCGGCCAGCGCGAGTCCTGGTACAGCGTGCTCGTGATCGCCGTCGCCACGGCGCTCGTGCTGCTGACCTGGTGGGTGCTGCGCCACACGCGCACCGGCCTGCTCGCGCGCGGCACCATGCAGAGCGCCACGATGGCCGAGGCCCTGGGCATGAACACCGCGCGCGTCTACGCCTGGACCTTCGCCGCGGGCGCCGCCATCAGCGGCCTGGCGGGTGCCGTGATGGCGCCGCTCACGGGCGCCGTGCCCACCATCGGCACGGCCTACGTCACGCGCGCCTTCATCACCGTGATCACGGGCGGCGCCAACGCCATCACGGGCACGGTGCTGGCCAGCACGCTGTTCGGCACCTTGAGCGAGGCCGTCACGCGCTGGGCCACGCCCGTGGCCGGCCAGGTCGCGCTGCTGGCGCTGGCCGTGGTGCTGCTGCGGCTCATGCCGGCCGGCATCACGGGCCGCTTCTTCCGGAGGTCGCTGTGAGTGCCGCGCTGCGCAGGCCAGTTCCGCTGGCCGCGGCCGGCTGGATGCTGGGGCTGGCCGCGCTGTTCGGCGCGGCCTGGGCCGTGGACCTGGGCACGCTGGTCACGCTCAACGTGTTCGTGATCCTGTCCATCCTCGCGTTGAGCATGGCCCTGGTCTGGGGCGTGGCCGGCATCTTCAGCTTCGGCCAGTCGGTGTTCTTCGGCCTGGGCGCCTACGCCTATGCTGTGCTCTCGCTCAACGAGCAGGGCAGCGCGGTCGCGCTCGGCATGGCCCTGCTGCTGCCCTGCGCGGCCGCGGCGCTGATGGGCTACTTCCTGTTCTACGGCCGCATCAGCGACGTCTACCTGGGCGTGATCACGCTGACGGCCTCGCTGATCCTCTACCACCTGGTCAACACCGTGTCGGGCGCGGACTTCCGCATCGGCGAGGTCGCGCTGGGCGGCTTCAACGGCATGCCCGGCGTGCCGCCGATCGCGCTGTTCGGCCACGAGCTCGGCTACGGCGGCCTGTACCTGTTCTCGGCCCTGCTGCTCGTGCTGGTCTATGGCGGGCTGCGCCTGCTCGTGCGCAGCCGCTTCGGCCAGGTCGTGGCGGCCGTGCGCGAGCACGAGCTGCGCGCCGAGCTGCTGGGCTACGACGCGCGGGCCTACAAGCTCGGCGTGTTCGTGGTGGGCGCGGCCATCGCAGGCCTGGCCGGCGCGCTGCACGCCGCCTGGGGCGGCTTCGTCGGCCCCGATGTGTTCGGCATCAGCTTCGCGGCGCAGATCATCATCTGGGCCCAGGTCGGTGGCGTGGGCATGCTGGCCGGGCCCGTGCTGGGCTGCGTGCTGATCCAGTGGCTCACGACCTGGCTGGGCCAGACCCGGCTGGCCGACACCAACCTCGTGCTGGGCGTGGTCTTCGTGCTGTGCGTGCTGCTGCTGCCGGCCGGCCTGCTGCCCTGGCTGCGTGATCGGCTGCGTGATCGGCTGCTGCGCCCGCGCGGCACGGCCGACGACACCACGCAAGCCGGCGAAGGGGCGGCGCGATGAGCGGCCATCCATCCCCCCAACAGGCCGGGCTGGCCGTGGACACCGAGGCGCTGTCGGTGCGCTTCGGCGGCGTGGTGGCCGTGGACCGCGTGGACCTGCAGGTCGCGCGCGGCGAGCTGCGCTGCCTGATCGGTCCCAACGGCGCGGGCAAGAGCACGCTGTTCAAGACGCTCACGGGCCAGCAGGCGCCCAGCGCAGGCCGCGTGCGCATCCTGGGCCGCGAGGTGAACCGGCTCGAGCGCCACCAGATCGCGCGGCTGGGCGTGGGCGTGAAGACCCAGGTCTCCAGCGTGTTCGACGGCCTCAGCGTGCAGGCCAGCCTGCGCGTGGCCGCGGGCCGGCACCGCACGCGGCGCCCCGTCGCCCAGGTGGTGGACGAGGTGCTGGAACAGCTGCGGCTGGGTGACGTGCGCGCCCGCCAGCTCGGCGCACTCTCGCACGGGCAGCGGCAGTGGGTGGAGCTGGGCATGGTGCTGGCCACCGACCCGCTGCTGGTGCTGCTGGACGAGCCCGTGGCCGGCATGAGCGAGGAAGAGACCGCGCGCACGGCCGCGCTGATCCGCGCCGTGCGCACGCCGCAGCGCGCCATCGTGGTCGTGGAGCACGACATGCGCTTCGTGCGCCACATCGCCGACCGCGTCACGGTGCTGCACCGCGGCGCCGTGCTGCGCGAAGGCGCCGTGGACGCGGTGTTGGCCGACCCCGTGGTGCGGGACGTCTACCTGGGACGCGAGGAGCATGTGCGTGCTTGAACTGCAGGACATCCGTGGCGGCTACGGCCGCATCAATGTGCTCGAGGGCATCGCCCTCGCGGTGGGCGACGGCGAATTCGTGGGCGTGCTGGGCCACAACGGCATGGGCAAGACCACGCTGATGCGCGCCATCGTGGGCGAGATCCCGGTCACGGCCGGCCAGCTGCGCTGGCGCGGCGCGTCCATCGCCGCGCTGCCCACGCACCGCCGCGCGGCGCTGGGCATCGGCTATGTGCCGCAGGGCCGGCGCATCTTCCCGCTGCTCACGGTGCGCGAGAACCTGCTGTTCGCGGCCATGGTGCACGGGCGGCGCGAGGCGGCCCGCGTCGTCGACGCGGTGCTGGCCGACTTCCCAGCCCTGCCGCGGCTGCTCGACCGGCCCGGCGGCCTGCTCAGCGGCGGCGAGCAGCAGATCCTCGCGCTGGCCCGCTGCCTGTGCACGGCCCCCAGGCTGGTGCTGCTGGACGAGCCCACCGAGGGCATCCAGCCTTCCATCATCGAGGAGATGGTGCTGCTGCTGCGCGCGCTGCGCCAGCGGCACCGTCTGGCCATCGTGCTCGTCGAGCAGAACCTGGACTTCCTGCGCGCGCTGTCCGACCGCATCGTGGTGCTGGACAAGGGCCGCATCGTCCGCGAGGCCCATGCCAGCGACGCCGCCGCCATGGCGGCGCTGGTCGCCTCGGCCGAGTTCGCCGGCTGACCCACCCCACTTTTGTTGACCGAGGAACCCCATGGCATTCCATTTGCCGAACAAGAACCAGCTGTGCCAGCTGGGCGCCCAGCTGGGCATAGCCGTCGATGAGGACTACGCGGCCACCGTGCAGCAGATGCTGGCGCCGCTGGTGCCCGAGCTGCGCACCGTGGACCGCCTGCCGCACGAGCCGCTGCCCGTGGCCTACCCGCGCCGCGGCGGCGCCCGGCCCGAGCCGGCCGACAACCGCTGGGGCGCCTGGGCGGTGCGCTGCGACATCCCCGGCGCGGCCAGCGGCAAGCTCGCGGGCCTGCGCCTGGCCATCAAGGACAACGTGCAGATCGCCGGCATCCCGATGATGAACGGCGCCTCGTTGCTCGAGGGCCATGTGCCCGACGGCGACGCCACGCTGGTCACGCGCATCCTGGACGCCGGCGGCCACATCGTGGGCAAGTCGGCCTGCGAGTACTTCTCCTTCTCGGGCGGCAGCGCCACCAGCGCCACGGGGCCCGTCGAGAGCCCGCGCAACCCGGGCCACACGCCGGGCGGCTCGACCACGGGCAGCGCGGCCCTGCTCGCGGCCGGCGAGGTCGACCTCGCGATCGGCGCCGACCAGGCCGGCTCGATCCGGATTCCGGCCTCGTTCTCGGGCATCGTGGGCCACAAGCCCACCTACGGGCTGGTGCCGTACACGGGCGTGATGGGGCTGGACTACACCATCGACCACGTGGGCCCGATGGCGCGCGACGTGGCCGGCGTGGCCCTGCTGCTGGAGGTGATCGCGGGCGAGGACGGCATCGACGGACGCCAGCGCAACGTGCGCCTGCAGCCCTACACCCAGGGGCTGGACCGCGGCGTGCAGGGCCTGCGCATCGGCATCGTGCGCGAGGGATTCGGCCTGCCCGAGTCGCACCCGCAGACCGACGCCGCCGTGCGCGCGGCCGCCGACGCGCTGCGCGCTGCCGGCGCCACGGTGGACGAGGTGTCCGTGCCCTGGCACCGCCACGGCTTCGCGCTCTGGAGCGCAGTGGCCAACGAGGGCACCTACCACACGCTGTACGGCGGACGCGGTGCCGGCCACCTCACGCAGGGCGCCTACCCGCTGTCGCTCATGACGGCGCTGGGCGCTCTGGAGGCCCGTGCCAACGAGATGCCGCACACGCTCAAGATCGGCATGTTGCTGGGCGCCTACCTGCACCGGCAGTACCAGGGACGCTTCTACGCCAAGGCGCAGAACCTGCGCCGGCGCCTGCGCGCGAGCTACGACGCGGCCCTCGCGCAGCACGACCTGCTGCTGATGCCCACCACGCCCTTCCCGACCCTGCCCATCCCGCCCGACGATGCGCCGGCCAGCGCGGTGATCGGCCACAGCTGGACCATGCTGGCCAACACCAGCCCTTTCGACCTGACGGGCCACCCCGCGATCAGCGTGCCCTGCGGCGAGGCCGACGGCAAACCCGTGGGCCTCATGCTGGTCGGCCGGCAGTTCGACGACGCCACGGTGCTGCGCGCGGCCGCGCAGTACGAGCGCTGCCGCGGCGCCACGCGCTGAACGCCAGGCCAGCGCAGGCCGGGCTCAGCGCCCGCCCGCGCCCAGCGCGCTGCGGTAGGCGCGCGGCGACACGCCCGTCGCCTTGCCGAAGCTGCGCGCCAGGTGCGCCGCGCTGCTGAAGCCGCACTGCCGCGCCACGGCCTCCATCGGCAGCTGCGTGCCTTCCAGCAGGCCGCGCGCCTGCGCCACGCGCAGGTCCGCCAGGTACTGCATGGGCGAGCGGCCCGTCGAGGCCTTGAAGCAGCGGATGAAGTGAAAGCGCGTCAATCCCGTCAGCGCGGCGAGATCGTCCAGGCCCAGGTCCTGGGCCAGGTTGTCCTGGAGGTGCGCGATGAGCCGCTTGAGCACGTTGACGGGCAGCTTGCGCACGGCCGGGCCGGCCGGCCCGCGCGCGCCCCACAGCGTGCCGAGCTCCTGCGCGATCAGCGTGCAATAGCTCTCCTGCAGCAGGCGCGGGCTGTCCTGCTGCGCGGCCTGGCCCATCCAGTGGCCCAGCAGCTGGTAGATCAGCGGGCTCGCGAAGCCGCGCTGCGAAAGCTGCCAGAGCCCTTCCTGCGCGTGGCGGTGCCCGAGTTCGTCGAGCAGCCCCCCCAGGCCGCTGGCCGACAGCGACAGCAGCGTGACATCGGCCGAGCCGTCCTTGCACCAGCGGTAGCTCTGGCCCGCGGGAAAGACATGCAGCGGATGCGGGTGGCTGCTGAAGTGGTCGCGAAAGCCCCAGCCGAAATCGAACAGCGCGCGCCGCAGCCGGTAGGCATTGGCCGCCAGCAGCACGACCTCGTCGAGCGCCGGGATCTCCACCGTGTGCGCATCGAAGGTGCAGTGGATCAGCGCGCCCGGACAGCGCCCCTGCAGGGGAACCACGCGCTGCAGCTGGAAGGCGGAGGAGCGCGACAGCGCGCGCGCGAGCGGGTTGGCGAGCGGATGGGCGATGGCGTTCACGGTCGGCTCGGCGGGACGGAGGATAGGCCGCCACGGACCGTCACGCGCGCCACGGCCTGGCGCGCCATTGTCACGCATCCACCGGCCCTGCGGGCACGCCCGCGGCCCGCCCGGGCCGGCGACCGCGGCAGGGCCTCAGGCCTGCTCGCGCAGCGGCGGCGCCATGAATTCGGGCCCCACCGGCTCGCTCACATGGCTGCGCAGGATGGCGTCGATGTCGGCCAGGTCCTGCGCGGAGAGCTGCCACCCGAACACCGCGTCGATGCCCTGCAGCTGCGCGGGGCTGCGTGCGCCCCACAGGGCCACGGTCGGCCCCCTGTCCAGCACCCAGCGGATGGCCAGCGCGAGCACCGACCTGCCATGGCGCTCGCGGGCCAGCTGGTCCAGCGCCTGCACGGCGGCGATGTACTGCGCGAAGCGGGGCGCCTGGAACTTCGGGTCGGACTGGCGCAGGTCGTCGCCGCCAAAGCGCGTGCCCGCCTGCATACGGCCCGACAGCAGGCCGCGGCACAGCGCGCCGTAGGCGAGCACGACCAGCTTCCTGTCCTTGGCATAGGGCAGCACATCGGCTTCGATGGCACGCTCGAACAGGTTGAACGGCGGCTGCACGGTGGCCAGCGGCGCGGCCGTGGCGAAGCGGTCCATCTGCGCCGGCGCGTAGTTGCTGACGCCGATGGCCAGGATCTTGCCGTCCTGGCGCAGCCGCTCCAGCGCCGCTGCGGTTTCCTCGAACGGCACCAGCGTGTCGGGCCAGTGCACCTGGTAGAGGTCGATGCGGTCGGTGCGCAGCCGGCGCAGCGAATCCTCCACCTCCTGGCGGATCCGCTCGGGCGTGGAATTGCGGCGCACGCCACCGCTGCCGTCGGGCTTCCACTGCAGCGCCACCTTGGTGGCGATCACGGCCTGGTCGCGCATGCCTTCGAGGGCCCGGCCCACGATCTCCTCGGAATGGCCGAAGCCGTAGACCGGGGCGGTGTCGATCAGGTTGATGCCCTGCTCGATGGCACCGCGCACGGTGGCGATGGAGGCCGCGTCGTCCGCGCCGCCCCACATCCAGCCCCCGATGGCCCAGGTGCCCAGGCCGACGCGGGAGACGGGCCGGGGGATGCCGTCGATGGAAATGGTTTCGATGCCCATGGCTTCATGCGTGTGTTGAGGATGGCGGCAAGGATGCATGAATTCCACACAGTTATGCTTGAATGGCATTCAATGACGCATTGAGCCATCCCGCCTCCACGATGCCCTTCTTCAGCCGCACCGAACTGGCCGATCTGTACGCCTTCCTCGTGATCCACCGCCGCCGCAGCCTGGGCGCTGCCGCCACGGAGCTCGGCGTGACCACCTCCGCGCTGAGCCACACGCTGCGCCGCCTGGAGGAACACCTGGGCGTGCGCCTGCTGCACCGGACCAGCCGCTCGCTGGCCCCCACAGCCGCGGGCGAGGCCTTGGCGGGCCCGCTGGCCGAGGGGCTGGGCCAGGTGGAAGCCGCCGTCGCAGCCCTGCAGCGCTTTCGCGATGTGCCCGCTGGGCATCTGCGGCTCAACGTGCCGCGCGATGCGGCGCACCTGCTGCTCACGCCCGTGCTGGCGCTGCTGCGCGAGCGCTATCCGGAGCTGGTGCTCGACGTGACGGTGGACGACAACCTGGTGGACATCGTGGCGCAGGGCTTCGATGCGGGCATGCGCTATGGCAACACCGTGCCGCAGGACATGGTGGCCGTGCCGCTGACGGGCCCCCTGCGCTGGGTGGTCGTGGGTGCGCCGGCCTACTTCGCCCGGCATGGCCGGCCGCGCACGCCAGCGGAGCTGCTGCAGCACAGCTGCATCCGCATGCGGCTGGGCGACGGCAGCAGCTACCGCTGGGAACTGCGCGACGCCGCAGGCGCGCCCATCGCGCTGGAAGTGCCGGGCCCCGTCTCGTTCAACGAAACCGACAGCACCGTCCAGGCCGCCGTGCAGGGCGTGGGGCTGGCCTACTGCCTGCAGTGGCGCGTCGCGCGCGAGCTCGCCGCCGGCCAGCTGCAGACCGTGCTGGTCGAACACGCCGTGACCGGCCCGCCGCTGTCCATCTACTACGCGAGCCGCCGCCAGCCCGTGCCGGGGCTCAAGCCCCTGATCGAGGTGCTGCAGCGCCACGCCAGGCAGGCGCAGCAGCGCGGGGAAGCCGCGCCCGCCTGACGCACCGGGCCCCGCTCGAAGGGACATGCCCGGCCCCGCGCTGGCGGACCGGCCTGGCGATCAGCGCTCGAAGGAGGACACCGTGATCGGCAGCCGTGGGGCCTGCCACCGGTACTGCGCGTCGACCACGTCCTGCGAGGGCTGCTGCCCCGCCCACCGCAGGTGCATGAGCCGGGCCAGCGTCCAGCCCGCCCAGTCCGCGCGGAAGGGCCGCGCGGCGATGGCCGCGCCTTCGGCCGGCGCGGGGTCGTTGCTCCACAGCAGCGTGGGGATGCGGTAGCCCGATTCACTGCCCGGGCTGTGCCCGACCTGGTTGCGCTCATGCCCCACCTCCTGCCCGTGGTCGGAGAGGTACATCCAGGCCCGGTAGCCTGCGGGCGCACCCGCGGCGCGCGTGAGCTGCAGCGTCTCTGCCACCACGAAGTCGTGGTACAGCACCGCTGCGTCGTAGTCCTGGCGGAAGCGCCGGACCCAGGCCGGCCGGCCTTTCTGCTCCAGCTGCTGGTCCACGATGTCGGGCGTGTCGTCGAACGGATTCTGGTCTGCCGGAAAGCGCAGCCGGTAGTGCGGATGGGCGCCCAGCAGATGGACCACGATGAGCTTGCGGGGTGCGGCGTCTTCGAGCGCGGCCTGCAGGTTGTCCAGCAGCTCGCCGTCCAGCGAGGCGCCCGCGCGGCCCGGCGTGCGGTTCACGAGGTCGACGACGTCG
Source organism: Pseudorhodoferax sp. (assembly GCA_035544335.1). Taxonomy (GTDB): domain Bacteria; phylum Pseudomonadota; class Gammaproteobacteria; order Burkholderiales; family Burkholderiaceae_C; genus Pseudorhodoferax. The sequence goes on along the minus strand of DATKFT010000029.1, from coordinate 354 downwards.
GCCAGCCGCGCGTGTTGCTGCTCGATGGCGATGTCGTCGTGGTTGCCCATCCACCAGACCTTGTAGCCCGCTGTGCGGGCCAGGGCCAGCAGGTGCTGCGCGTTCTGCGCATCCGGACTGCCGAAGCTGAAGATGTTGCGCAGCGACGGCAAGGTGCTGGCATCGACCGACCAGGCGTTGCGCAGCGTGAGCATCTGGCCACCGAGCTGGCGGGCCAGATCGTTCAGGCGCGGCGTCGTGGCGCGCGCATAGCCATAGAGGGACATGTTGTCGCGGTTGATGCTGTCCGAGATGACCAGCACCACGGTCGCCGGGCCGTCGCGCGCCACGGAGGGCGCGAGCGCCCGGGCCCGC
>DATKFT010000028.1:0-2633 GCA_035544335.1 Pseudorhodoferax sp. | reverse complement strand
TGGGGACGGCATCGTCGGTGACGGCGCCTGCGACGGGCAGCGCCGCGGTGGCGCTGTTCAGCAGCTGCTGCAGCGTGAGGTCGAAGCGGGGCTGCGCGGCGGTCGGCGCGCCCGGCGGCGCAGCGAGCACGGTCAGCAGCGCCGGCGGCAGCACGGCGGCATCACCTGCCAGGGCGGCAGGCAGGCCTGCAGCGGATGCGGGAAGGGGCAGGGCGTTCATGGGCGGGCTTCGGACGTGGGGGAGCTGTCGTGGAGTGCGTAGGCGAGCCAGCCTTCGCGGCCCTCGCGCAGATCGACCAGTTGCTGCCCGACCGCCGCGCAGGCTTCGTCGCACAGCGCGCGCGCCATGGCATGGGCCTTCTCGAGCCGCTCGAGCGCGCTGCGTTCGGCGGCGTCCCAGGGGCCCAGCGCGGCCAGTGCAGGCAGCGTCTGCGCGAGCTCGCTGTCGGCCGCCTGCAGCGCCTGCCAGTCCTGCGCGCGGGCCGCGTGCAGCAGCTTGGCGGCCATCAGCGTGAGCTGCTGGGGTCTAGACATGGGCGGGTCCGCTTGCGCGGCGCAGGTCCTGCTCCTGCACGCCCTGCCAACCGCCGCGCAGGGTCTTGAGCAGACCGACGACCTCGTCGACCATGGCCACGTCCAGCTCGCCGCCGGCACGGTACAGGCGCCAGGTGCAGTACTCGTACAGCCGGGCCAGGCTGGCCACGACCTCACCGCCGCGCTCGGCGTCCAGCGCGCTGGACAGCCCGTTCAGGATGTCCACGCACTTGTCCAGGCTGGCGGCTTTCTCGGTGAAGCGGCGTGCCTCGATGTGGGCGCGCGTGCGCGCGAGCTCTTCCAGCAGCCCGTCGAGCAGGATCAGCACCAGTTGCACCGGCGATGCATTGGCGGTCTGCGCGTGCAGGTTCACCGCTTGGTAGTGGTTGTAGGCGTCGTGGTCCAAGGTGCTGCCCTGTGCGATGGGGGATCAGGATTTGCTGGAGATGGAGGAAAACAGGCCGGAGGTATCGCCCATCTGTGACTGCAGGGTCGCCAGCCGCGTGAACTGCGCCAGGTAGCGCTTGTAGGCACTCTCGTACTGCATTTCCACGCGGTCCTGGCGCAGTGCGATGCGCTTTTGCGTGACCCCTACGTTGTCCTGGCGGCGCTTGATCTGGCCGGCCGTGCTGTTGGTCCAGCTCTGGCTGACCGAGTTCAGGCTGCCCAGCACGCCGCTGGACGTGACCAGGCCCGTGGTGCCGAACAGCGCATCGAGCTTTTCCGGGTAGCTGGTCAGCGCCTTGTCGAGCTTGGCGGTGTCCAGCGAGATGCTGCCGTCGCGGCTGGTCTTGATACCGAAGTCCATGAGCCGCACGCCGTCGACCTCCATGCGCAGGGCTTCGTTGAGCCGGCTGCGCAGGTTGCGCACGCCGGCGTCGGAGGCGAAGACGGCGGAGGCCGCGCCGTCCTTGCCGTAGGCGGTCAGATCGTCGATCGCCTTCTCCAGCGTGTTGTAGGCGCTGACGAAGCTTTGCAGCTTCTCCGTCGTGGCCTTGTTGTCGGCGGCCACGGTCACCGTGGCCGGCGCGCTGCCGGCTTCCATGGCATGGGCCAGCGTGAGCGAGACGCCATCGATGGCCGTGAAGGTGTTGGAACCCTGCTCGACCAGGAGGCCCGAGCCCTGGGCACCGAGCCAGACCTTGGCGTTCTGAGCGGCCGCGATCTCGCGGCCACCGCCCAGCGCGGTCTTGAGCGGGCTGTCGGGCAGGCCGCTCACGTCCAGCGTGAAGCTCGCGGCCGTGCCCGTGCTCCCCGCGTTGAGCACCAGGTGGGTCTGCCCGCCATTGGTCACGGTGCTGGCCACGACCTTGCCGCCGTTCTGCTGGGCCAGGTTGATCGCGCGTGCGATTTCGGCATGCGAGATCGTGCCGTTGTTGTCCTGGTCCGCCATGGCCAGGTCGACGGAAAAACTGCTGCCGTCGCCGAGCTGGACCACAAGCGGCCCTCCCAGCGACACGGGCACGGCCGGCAGGTCCTCGAACGCGACCTGCCGGGCGGTGGCGACCTGTTCGACGAAGACCTGGTGGGTCGCCGCAGCGGCGCGGCCCGTTGCGGTGGCCGTGCCGATCGCGGTGCCGCCGCCGCTCACGGTGGCGCCACGCTGGACCATGCCCGTGGTGCGCGAGGTCAGGGCGGCCATGGCCGTCTCGAACGCGCTCAGCGCGGATTTCAGCTTGGTCAGCGCGCTGGACTGGCTCTGGGCCTTCTGGCTCTGGCTCGTGATCAGCTTCTGCGTGCCGGAGACATAGAGATTGGCGAGCTCGGTCGCCGACGCACTGGGGTTGATGGCGGACATTTCAGACTCCTTGACAGGGATGACCTGTGAACAAGGCGACCAACGCGGGCCGGCCATGAAATACGCGGTGCAGGCGGTGCTTCACAGGTGTACCTTCGGCTGCGCCGGTGGTGCGAGCCTCTTCGGGCGGCCGGGCGAGGTTCACGGGAGTGCCTTCGCGCTGCGCGCTGCGGTGCTGAGCACCTTGGGGCGGCCCGGCGGTGCTCATGCGCCCCTCCGCAGCCAGGTTTGCCGGGCGATCTCGTCCTGGCGCTTCTGTTCGGCGCTGCGCCGGGCCCGGTCCTGTTCCTGCAGCCGCTGC
>DATKFT010000027.1:0-1903 GCA_035544335.1 Pseudorhodoferax sp. | reverse complement strand
TGCGCGCCCATCTCCTCGAGCGAGCGTGGCATCACGCCCTTGACCGTGCCGTAGGTGCCCACGGGCATGAAGATCGGCGTCTGCACCACGCCGTGGTTCAGCGTGAGCGTGCCGCGGCGGGCGTGGCTGTCGGGGTCGGTGTTCAGCAGGTCAAATTGCAGCATGGTCGTCTCGTGCAAGCAGCATGGCGTCGCCATAGCTGAAGAAGCGGTAGCCCTCGCGAATCGCGTGGCGGTACAGGCCCATGATGTGCTCGTAGCCCGCGAAGGCCGAGACCAGCATCATGAGGGTGGACTTGGGCAGGTGGAAGTTGGTCAGCAGCAAGTCCACGACTTCGAAGCGATGGCCGGGGCGGATGAAGATGCTGGTCTCGCCTTCGGTCTGGCCGGTCTGCGCCCAGGACTCCAGCGTGCGCACGGTGGTCGTGCCCACGGCCAGGATGCGGCCGCCCTTGGCACGCGTGCGTTCCAGCGCGGCCAGCGTGGCGGGCGGAATCGCGTACCACTCGCTGTGCATGCGGTGCGCGTCCAGGTCCTCGGTCTTGACGGGCTGGAAGGTGCCGGCGCCCACGTGCAGCGTGACGCTCGCGCGGCCCACGCCGCGCGTCTCGAGCGCGGCCAGCACGCCTTCGTCGAAATGCAGCGCGGCCGTGGGCGCGGCCACGGCGCCGGGCGCGCGCGCGAACACGGTCTGGTAGCGCTGGGCGTCTTCGGCCGAGTCGCTGTGCGTGATGTAGGGCGGCAGCGGCACATGGCCGTGCGCGGCCATGAGCTGGTGCGGCGTCTCGCCGGCCGGGCCCCTGAAGGCCAGGCGGAACAGCGGGCCGTCTTCGTCGGGCCAGCGGCCCAGCAGCGTGGCCGTGAAGCCGCCCACCATGCGCAGCACGGTGCCCGCGGGTGGTTTCTTGCTGACCTTCATGTGGGCGACCACCTCGTTGCCGAGCAGCACGCGCTCGACCAGCAGTTCGAGTTTGCCGCCGCTGGGCTTTTCGCCGAACAGCCGGGCCTTGACGACCTGGGTGTCGTTGAAGACCAGCAGGTCGCCGGGATTCAACAGGTCGGGCAGGGTGCGGAAGATGCGGTCGACCGGTGGACTGTCAGGGCCCTGGCGGCCATCCAGCAGGCGCGAGGCGCTGCGCTCGGTGGCCGGATGCTGGGCCACCAGCTCGGGGGGAAGCGCGAAATCGAAGTCGCGCAGGGTGAAATGGTGCATGCGCTTGAGGGCTGAACAAGCCCGTGCCAAGTTGGAGAACCAGCGATTGTCCCACGGCACGGATGACACAATCGCCCGGTGCCAGCCGCCACCAAAGAGACGCTCAGCCCCGCGCGCAAAGCCCTGCGCAAGCTGGGCCTGAACCGCGACATCGACCTGGCCCTGCACCTGCCGCTGCGCTACGAGGACGAGACCCGCATCACGGCCCTGGCCGACGCGCACGATGGCGACAATGTGCAGATCGCCGCCACCGTGGTCGGCAGCGAGATCCGGCCCGGCCCGCGCCGCCAGCTGCTCGTGACCGTGGACGACGGCACGGACCGCTGCCTGCTGCGCTTCTTCAGCTTCTACCCCTCGCACCAGAAGGCGCTGGCGCCCGGCGCGCGCATCCGCGTGCGCGGCGAGGTGCGCGGCGGTTTCGCGGGGCGGCAGATGCTGCACCCGCAGTTCCGGCCCGACACGGGCGAACTGCCGACCGCGCTCACGCCCGTCTACCCCAGCACCGCCGGCCTGCCGCAGAGCTACTTGCGCAAGGCCGTGCTGGCGGGCCTGGTGCGCGCCGACCTGTCGGAGACGCTGCCGGCCGGTGCGGCCGGCGGCCACTGGAGCCTGCGCGCGGCGCTGGACTTTTTGCACCACCCCACGCCCGAAGTCTCGCTGGCCGCGCTGGAGGACCGCAGCCACCCGGCCT
>DATKFT010000026.1:0-2661 GCA_035544335.1 Pseudorhodoferax sp. | reverse complement strand
GAGCCGGTCGAGCAGTTGTTGTTGACGTTGACGATCGGGATGCCGGTCATGCCGACCTCGTACAGCGCGCGCTGGCCGGCGGTGGAATCGCCGTAGACATAGCCCACATAGGCCTGCTGCACCTGCGCGTAGCCGATGCCGGCATCGGCCAGCGCGGCGGCGGTGGCCTGCGCGGCCATGGCGTGGTAAGGCGCATGGCGGCCTGGCTTGGCGAATGGGATCATGCCGACGCCAGTGACGTGGACGGGGTTCATGGGTTCTCCTGGAAGATGGAATCGGTGTCCCCGGCCGCGGGCAGGCGGGGATCGGTGAAGACCGGCGCGCGCTTGGCCATGAAGGCCTGAATGCCTTCGCGGCCGTCCGCCGACACGGCGCAGCGCAGCAGCGCCTCGCGCTCCAGCTGCAGATGGGTCTGCAGGCCGTGCTGGAGCGCGCCGTCGCACAGGCGCTTGATGCCGCCCAGCGACCCCGTGGCGCCGCGTGCCAGCTGCAGCGCCAGCGCGCGTGCCGCGCCGGGCAAGGCCTCGGCCTCGTGCAGCTCGTCCACCAGGCCCCAGCGCAGGCATTCCTCGGCCGCGATGGCACGGTTGGTCATGAGGATCAGCTTGGCGCGCGCCGCGCCCGCGCGGCGTGCGAGGTAGTAGGACGCGCCGAGGTCCGGGCTCAGCCCGATCGCCGAGTAGCCGCCGCGCAGCTTCATGGCCGGCGCGGCCAGCACGATGTCGGCGCACAGCGCCAGCGCGATGCCGGCGCCGCCGACCGGCCCCTGCACGGCGCTGACCACGGGCACCGGCAGCGTCGCCAGCATGTGGATCGCCGGGTGCAGCGAGTCGAGCATGGCGCGCACGAGCCGGTCCAGGTCGGCCTGGCGTTCGACGAACTCGGCGATGTCGCCACCCGCGCAGAACTGCCTGCCCGTGGACGAGAGCAGCACGGCGCCGATGTCGGCGCGTGCCGCCTGGCCGATCGCGTCGGCCAGCGCCAGGCCGGCGGCGCTGTTCAGCGCGTTGGCGGCCTGCGGGCGGTTCAGAACGATGTGGCCCACGCCGTCCTCGACGTGCCACCGCACCAGGGCTTCGGCCGGCATTCAGGCCACCTTCCTGTCGCGGCCTTCCCAGAAGGGCGCGCGCAGCTGCGTCTTCAGGATCTTGCCGGCGCCCGACAGCGGCATCGCGTCGATGAAGCTGACCTGGCGCGGGCACTTGTAGCCCGCGATGCGTTCCTTGCAGTGCGCGACGATGGCGGCCTCGTCGACGCTGGCGCCGGGTTTGCGCACGATGAAGGCATGGACCAGCTCGCCCCACTGGTCGTTCGGCACGCCGATCACGGCGCAGCTGGCCACGGCCGGGTGGGCGGCCACGGCGCTCTCGACCTCCACGCTGTAGACGTTCTCGCCGCCGGTCACGATCATGTCCTTGATGCGGTCGACGATGAACAGGTAGCCGTCCTCGTCCATGCGCCCGCCGTCGCCCGTGAACATCCAGCCGTCGCGCAGCGCGGCGGCCGTCTCGGCCGGCTTGTTCCAGTAGCCCAGCATGACGCCGGGGCCGCGCACGGCGACCTCGCCCACCTCGCCGCGCGCCACCTCGTTGCCCATGGCATCGACGACGCGCACCTCGCAGCCGATCGCCGCGCGCCCGGCCGAGCGGTGCCGGCCCTTGCGGCGGCCGGCCTCGCGGTGCATGTCCTGCGACAGCACCGTGGCCATGGGCGACAGCTCGGTCATGCCGTAGAGCTGGGTGAAGCCGGCCGCGGGGATGGCGCGCATGGCGCGGTCCAGCAGCCCCTCGCTGATCGGCGAGGCGCCATACAGCACGTTGCGCAGGCTGCCGATGCGGTAGCGGCCGATGTCCGGGTGGTCCACCAGCATCTGGATCATGGTGGGCACCAGCAGCGCCTCGGTCACGCCTTCGTCCTGGATCGTCTCGAGCACCGCCACGGGGTCGAAGCGCGGCACGATCACGTGCGTGCCGCCGCTGGCGAACATCGCGTTCATGAAGCAGCCGTCGGCCAGGTGGAACATGGGCGCCGTGTGCAGGCCGATGCAGCCGTGCTGCACGGCGCCCTCTGCCACCACGCCCACGGCGTTGGAGTACAGCCCGCGGTGCGGCAGCATCACGCCCTTGGGCGAGCCGGTGGTGCCGCCGGTGTAGAACACGCCGGCCAGGTCCTCGCCGCCGCGCAGCGCGTCTGCCACGGGTTCGGCCTGCGCCAGCAGCGCCTCGTAGCCGAGCATGCCTTCGGGCGCGGGGCCATCGCCGACGTGGACCACGGTGTGCAGGCCGGGGCAGCGGCGCCGCAGCTCGGGCACCAGGGCGGCGTGGTGGTCGTCCACCAGCAGGATGCCGGTCTGGCAGTCTTCCAGCGAGAACGCGATTTCCGCGGGGCTCCAGCGCGTGTTGATCGGGTTCACCGCGCCGCCGGCCCAGTACACGCCGGGGTAGTACTCCAGGTACCAGTCGGAGTTGAGCGACAGCATGCCGACGCGGTCGCCGGGCGTGACGCCCAGGCCGCGCAGCAGGCCGCCCAGGCGCGCCACGCGCGCGCCGAGTTCGGCGAAGGTGCGGCGGCGGCCCTGGAACACGGAGGCGGTGGCGCCGGGCGTCTGCTGGACCGCGCGGCGCAGGCCTTGGGTGAGGTACATGGTGGGTCTCCTTTGTC
>DATKFT010000025.1:0-14694 GCA_035544335.1 Pseudorhodoferax sp. | reverse complement strand
CCGCGTTCGAGCTCGTGACCAACTACACGCTGGGCATCTGCAGCCAGTGCGCGGATCCCGCAGCGGCCGCCGTGCTGGCCGAGCTGCTGGCCGGTCCGGCCTCGGCGCCGGTGCGGCGCCAGGGCGGTTTCGTGTTCTGAGCGGAGCCTGACCGTGCGCGCAATTCAGGCCGTGGCGTCGACCACGACGGGCACGCGCAGCGCCAGCGCGCACATGAGTTCGTAGCCCACGGTGCCGGCCGCATGCGCGACCTCGTCCACGGGCAGCACGGCGCCGTTGCCGGCCCGGCCCCAGAGCGTGACCTCGCTGCCAAGCTGGGCCTGCGGCACGGGCGTCAAGTCCACGGTCAGCATGTCCATGCTCACGCGGCCCACCAGCCGCGTGCGCTGGCCGGCCACGAGCACGGGCGTGCCGGTGCCGGCGTGGCGCGGGTAGCCGTCGGCATAGCCGCAGGCGACGACACCGATGCGCATGGGTGCATCGGCCACGAAGCTGGAGCCATAGCCCACGCTGTCGCCGGGCAGCAGGTCCTGCACGGCGATGAGCTTGGCGGCCAGCGTCATGGCGGGCTGCAGCTGCCAGTGCGCGGCGTCGAACACGGGGTGGTCGGGCGCGCCGCCGTAGACGGCGATGCCGGGACGCACCCAGTCGCCGCGCACGCCGGGGGCCTCGGCATGGCGCAGGGTGGCGGCGCTGTTGGCCACGCTGCGCTCGCCGGGCAGATCGCGCGTGGCTTCCTCGAAGGCCGCCATCTGCACGGCGATGCCCTTGGCACCGTCGGCGTCGCTGAAATGCGTCATCAGCGAGATCTCCTCGACCTGGGGCAGCGCGTTGAGCCGCGTCCAGGCCGCGCGGAACCGGGCCGGCGCAAAGCCCAGCCGGTTCATGCCCGAGTTGAGCTTCAGGAACACGCGGTGGCCCTGCTGCGTCTTGTGCGCGGCCAGCCAGTCGATCTGGGCTTCGCAGTGCACGCTGTGCCACAGCGACAGGCGCGAGCACAGCTCCAGGTCGCGCGGCTCGAACACGCCTTCGAGCAGCAGGATGGGGCCGCGCCAGCCGAGCGCGCGCACGCGCTCGGCTTCGGCCAGGTCCAGCAGCGCGAAGCCGTCGGCCGCGCGCAAGGCCTCGAACACGCGCTCGATGCCATGGCCGTAGGCATTGGCCTTGACCACGGCCCAGACCCGCGCATCGCCCGCGGCACGGCGCACGCGCGCCAGGTTTTCGCGCAGTGCGGCGGGGTGGATGGTGGCTTGGATCGGACGCGGCATAGGGGTGCGGTACGCCTGCAGCGGCGTGGATCGGCGTGGACGGGGCAAGGACTTGAAGAATTCTCGCATTGGCCGCGTGATATAACCGCCGGCCAACGGACGGGACAAGCTCTTATCACTTTGCATCAGTTCAACTGATCGCCCCCACGACATGCGATGAAGCGCGGTTTTTTCACCATCATGTCGGCCCAGTTTTTCTCGTCGCTGGCCGACAACGCGATCTTCATTGCCGCAATCGAGTTGCTGCGCACCAGCGGCGCGCCCGATTGGCAGCGTGCGGCCCTGGTGCCCATGTTCGCGCTGTTCTACGTCATCCTGGCGCCGTTCGTGGGTGCCTTCGCCGACGCGCTGCCCAAGGGCAGGGTGATGTTTTTGAGCAACGCCATCAAGGTCGTCGGCTGTCTCATGATGCTGTTCGGCAGCCACCCGCTGATGGCCTACGCCATCGTCGGCCTGGGCGCGGCGGCCTACTCGCCGGCCAAGTACGGCATCCTGACCGAGCTGCTGCCGCCCTCGCAGCTGGTCAAGGCCAACGGCTGGATCGAGGGGCTGACCATCGCGTCCATCATCCTGGGCGTGCTGCTGGGCGGGCAACTGGTCGGCCACGCCGTGTCCAGCCGCCTGCTGGCCATCGACCTGCCCTACCTGGACACCGGCATCGACACCGCAGCGGAAGGCGCGATTGCCGTGATCGTGTTCATCTACGCGGTCGCGGCCTGGATCAACACGCGCATCCCCGACACCGGTGTGCCGATGCGGCCCATGCCCACCAACCCGCTGGCGCTGCTGCCTGATTTCTGGCGCTGCAACTCGCGGCTGTGGAACGACCGGCTGGGCCAGATCTCGCTGGCGACGACCACGCTGTTCTGGGGCGTCTCGGGCAACCTGCGCTACATCGTGCTGGCCTGGGCCGCCGCGGCCCTGGGCTACAGCACCACGCAGGCCTCCTCGCTCGTGGGCGTGGTGGCCATCGGCACGGCCGTGGGTGCGGTGGTCGCCTCCATGCGCATGAAGCTGGACATGGCCACGCGCGTGATGCCGCTGGGCATCGCGATGGGCCTGCTCGTGATCGGCATGAATTTCATCGAGAGTGTCTGGGTGGCCGCGCCCTTCCTGATCCTGCTGGGCGGCCTGGGCGGCTTCCTCGTCGTGCCCATGAATGCGCTGCTGCAGCACCGCGGCCACAACCTCATGGGCGCCGGCCGGTCGATTGCGGTGCAGAACTTCAACGAGCAGGCCTGCATCCTGGGCCTGGGCGCGTTCTACAGCCTGTCGACCGGCCTGGGCCTGTCGGCCTTCGCCGCGATCACGGCCTTCGGCATCGTGGTGGCCGGCTTCATGTTCGTGATCCAACGCTGGCATCAGCACAACTGCCGCGTGCACACGGACGAGGTCGAGCACCTGCTCGAGATCGCCCGCAACGACCACACGCACTAGCCAACACCCTGCGGACACCGCTGGCATGGCCTGCTCCGCGGCGCGTCGCGCTGCAATGGGCCGCAGACTGGCGCACACGGCACGCGCATTGCAGCGCACAAGGAGCCTTTGACATGACCACCGCCTACGACTTCGACGCCCTGGACATCGCCGGCCGGCCGGCGTCGCTGGCCCAGTTCAAGGGCCGTCCGCTGCTCATCGTCAACACCGCCAGCGCCTGCGGTTTCACGCCGCAGTTCGCGGGCTTGCAGCAGTTGCACCAGGCCTACGGCGACCGCGGTCTCGTGGTGCTGGGCTTTCCGTGCAACCAGTTCGGTCGGCAGGACCCGGGCAGCAACGACGAGATCGGCGCGTTCTGCCAGAAGAACTACGGCGTGGATTTCCCGATGATGGCCAAGATCGACGTCAATGGCGACAACGCCCATCCGCTGTACCAATGGCTCACGCGCGAGGCCCCTGGCCTGCTCGGCACCAAGGCCATCAAATGGAATTTCACGAAGTTCCTGGTCGGCAAGGATGGCCAGGTGCGCAGGCGCTTCGCGCCGCAGGACAGGCCCGAGAGCCTGACGCCGGACATCGAGGCCGCGCTCGCGCCTTGAGGGTCTGCTAGACGCCCGTCCAGCCCTTGCGCGCGGGCCTGGCGCCGGCGCTGCGCAGGAACTCGGCCAGGGTCTTGCCGGGCTCGTCGGCGAAACGCTGCTCCAGGGTCTGGATGCGCTCGAAGCGGTCGACCCGGAAGCTGCGGAACGCGGTGCGTTGTTCGCACCAGGCGCCCAGCGTCCAGACCTGGCCCCAATAGAAGCAGCCCAGCGGGCGCAGCACGCGCTGGCTGCGCTGCTGCTCCAGATCGACATAGTCCACGCACAGCTTGCGCCTGGCCTGGATGGCTTCGCGCAGCGCCTGCAGGTTCTGCTGCGTCGCGGCAGACGGCCCGGGCGCACCTGCCGCGAACAGCGCCAGGCTCTCGGTGGCCGTGCGCGCGGCCGGCGGCAGCACCGACAGGATGCGGCCCATCGCGAGTTCGGCGGCATCGGCCAGGGCCGGGTCCAGCCGGTCCTGGGCCAGCCGCACCGCGGCCAGCACGGCGCGCGCCTCGTCCTCGCTGAACATCAGGGGTGGCAGCGCGAAGCCTGCACCCATGCGGTAGCCCACGCCGGCCTCGCCCTCGATGGGCACGCCCTGTTGCTGCAGCTGGGCGATGTCGCGGTAGACCGTGCGCTCGGAGACTTCGAGCCGCTGCGCCAGGAAGGCCGCCGTGCTGAGACGGCGGCCCCGGATCAGCTGCACGGTCTGGAACAGGCGGTCGGCGCGGCGCATGGCCGCACTTTAGGCCAGGGCGTGCAGGCCGACCACGTTGCCTTCGCGGTCGACGATGTGGGCAAAGCAGCCCATGCCCGGCGGCAGGTCCTGGCGTGGCAACGCGATGCGCCCGCCCGCGGCCTCGACCCGCGCCAGCGCGGCATCGAGCGAGGGCATGCAGTCGAGGTAGACCACGGTGCCGGTCTGGCTTGGCGCACGCTGCGCATTGGCACCGCCCCACAGGCAGCCACCCGAGCCCTCGGCGGCGTGTGGAAACACGGCGACCGGCACCGGCCCGTACTGCTCGCGCTGCAAGCTACGGCCGAGCACGGCCTCGTAGAAGCGCTGGGCCGAGGCGAGGTCGGCCGTGGGGATTTCGAACCAGTTGCAGGCGTTGCGCATGGCGGTCTTTCTTCAGGAGTGGAGGAAGACGCCATGCTGCGCGGCCCCTGCTGACAACGTGCTGTCAGCAGCAGCGCGCGGGTTCAGGCCAGTGCCTGGTCGAGCACCTCGACCCAGTGCCGCACGGGCGTGCTGCAACCGCCCTGCAGGTGCGTGATGCAGCCGATGTTGGCCGACACGATGGTCTCGGGCGCCAGCGCCTGCAGGTGGCCGAGCTTGCGGTCGCGCAGTTGCTGCGAGAGTTCGGGCTGCAGCACCGAGTAGGTGCCGGCCGAGCCGCAGCACAGGTGCGATTCGTTGGCCGCGACCTGCACGTCGAAGCCCAGCGCGCCCAGGTGGCGCTCGACCAGGCCGCGCAGCTTCTGCCCGTGCTGCAGCGTGCAGGGCGGGTGGAAGGCCAGCACGCCGGGGCGCTGGCGGCCCGCAAAACGCGGGGCCAGGCCCTCGGCGATCTGGGGCAGCAGCTCGGTCAGGTCGCGCGCGAGGCTGCTCACGCGGCGCGCCTTCTCGGCGTAGGCCGGGTCGTCCTTGAGCACATGGCCGTAGTCCTTGACCATCACGCTGCAGCCCGAGGCGTTGACGACGATGGCCTCGACCGCAGCGTCGCCCGCGCCCTGCACATAGGGCCACCAGGCGTCGATGTTGGCGCGCATCTGCGCGAGCGCGCCGTCGTGGTCGTTCAGGTGGAACTTCACGGCGCCGCAGCAGCCGGGCTTGGGCACGCGCACGGCCGTGATGCCGACCGCGTCGAGCACGCGCGCGGTCGCGCGGTCGATGCCGGGCGCCATGGACGGCTGCACGCAGCCCTCGGGCAGCAGCACCTTGCGCGCGTGCCGGCGCTGCGGCCAGCCGCCCGGGTCGCGGCGCGCGGGCACCTTGGCGCGCAGCTTGCCGGGCAACAGGCCGCGCACGGCCTGCCCCACGCGCATGGCCGGCGCGAACCCGGCCGAGGGCAGGCCTTCCTTGAGCGCCCAGCGCACGGCGCGCTCGCCGGCCGGCCGCGGCACCTTGGCATCGACGAGCTTGCGGCCGATGTCCACGAGGTGGCCGTAGTCCACGCCCGAAGGGCAGGTGCTCTCGCAGTTGCGGCAGGTCAGGCAGCGGTCCAGGTGCAGCTGCGTGGCCCGCGTGGGCTCGGCGCCCTCGAGCACCTGCTTCATGAGGTAGATGCGGCCGCGCGGTCCGTCCAGCTCGTCGCCCAGCAGCTGGTAGGTCGGGCAGGTGGCGGTGCAAAAGCCGCAGTGCACGCACTTGCGCAGGATGGCCTCGGCCGCGACGCCGTCGGGCGTGCCCTGGTATTCGGGGGAGAGATTGGTTTGCACGGGCGCTGCTACCAGTCGGCGGACAGGCGTCCGCGGTTGAAGATGCCGGCCGGGTCGAACGAGGCCTTGAGCGCGCGGTGGATGCGCGCGAGTGGCGGTGCCAGCGGATCGAAGAATGCGGTGCGCGCGCCGCTGCGTTCGCCGGCCGCGGCCAGGAACAGCGTGGCGCTGCCGCCTACAGCCTGCGCGGCCGCGCGCACGGTCGCGGCCTGTTCGGGCGCTGCCGCGAGCCAGCGCTGGCCGCCGTGCCACTCGACGAGCGGATCGCCAGGCAGGTCCAGCACGGGCGCCGTCTGCGGCACGGACAGGCGCCACAGGTCGCGTGTGCTGCCGATGTCGGGCCAGGGCATGGTCAGGTCGCGCCGGGCCTGCCAGAAGCGCGCCGCCTCCATGGGTTCGAGCGCCGTGCCGCCCAGGCGACGGCAGGCAGCGTCCACCGCCGCAACCGCGCCGCGCAGGCGCAGCGTGAGGCCGACGCCGGCCTGCCAGCAGCTCGCATTGAGCGGCAGCGGCTGGCCGCCCCAGGCGTGCAGCTGGCGCAGGGCCTCGTGCTGGGGCCAGTCGAAGCGCAGGCTGGCCTCGGCGGGCGCCACGGGCAGCACCTTGAGGCTGATCTCGGTGAGCACGCCCAGCGTGCCGAGCGCGCCGGCCATCAGGCGCGACACGTCGTAGCCAGCCACGTTCTTCATGACCTGGCCACCGAAGCGCAGCAGCTCGCCGCGGCCGTTGAGCAGCTCCAGGCCCAGCACGAAGTCGCGCACGGCCCCGCTGCTGGCGCGCGCCGGGCCCGACAGGCCGGCGGCCAGCATGCCGCCGCAGGTGGCCCGGCTGGGCGTGTCGGCGGCGCTGCCCGGCAGGCGGTGCGGTGGTTCGAAGGGCAGGCATTGGCCGCGCTCGGCCAGCACGGCCTCCAGTTCCGCCAGCGGCGTGCCGCCGCGCACGGTCACGACGAGTTCGCTGGGCTCGTAGTCGACGATGCCGGCCAGGCCACGCATGTCCAGCGGCTCGCCGGCCAGCGCCTGGCCGTAGCCGTCCTTGCTGCCGCCGCCGACGATGCGCAGCGGCCTGCCGTCCGCGGCAGCGGCGCGCACGCGGGCGACGGTCTCCTCCAGTGGGCTTGTCATGCCGGCGATGGTAAGTCGCGGGATGCGCACGCGGCTTGAGCATTTCTCAAGCCGGCCTTGAGCGCAGGCGCAAAAAAAAGGACCCGCGGAGCGGTGGGCTCCGCGGGTCCAACCTCTTCAGGAGACCTCGCTCGGGACAGGCGCGGCGCCGAGGCCGCCGCGCCAACTCTCTCAGCGGTTGTAGGCCGTCTCGCCGTGCGACGAGATGTCCAGGCCTTCGCGCTCTTCCTCTTCCGTGACGCGCAGCCCCACGGTCATGTCGGCGATCTTGTAGGCCACGAAGGCGACCACGGCCGACCACACGATGGTGAACAGCACGCTCTTGACCTGGATCCAGACCTGGGCGCCCATGGCGAAGGTGTCGGGCGTCGCGCCACCCGTGCCACCCAGGCTCTGGGAGGCGAACACGCCGGTCAGGATCGCACCCAGGATGCCGCCCACACCGTGCACGCCGAACACGTCGAACGCGTCGTCGGCACCCAGCATGCGCTTGAGGCCACCCACGCCCCACAGGCAGACCAGGCCGGCCAGCAGGCCCAGCACGATGGAGCCCATCGGGCCCACGAAGCCGGCCGCCGGCGTCACCGCCACGAGCCCGGCGACCGCACCGGACGCAGCGCCCAGCATGGAAGCCTTGCCCTTGTGCAGGCTCTCGCCCAGGATCCAGGACAGCGTGGCGGCCGCGGTGGCCAGCACGGTGTTGACGAAGGCCAGGCCGGCGACGCCGTTGGCCGCGCCCGCGGAACCCGCGTTGAAGCCGAACCAGCCCACCCACAGCAGCGAGGCACCGACCATGGTCAGCGTCAGCGAGTGCGGCGTGAAGGCCTCGCGGCCGTAGCCCAGGCGCTTGCCCAGCACATAGGCGCCCACCAGGCCGGCGACACCGGCGTTGATGTGCACGACGGTGCCGCCGGCGAAGTCCAGCGCGCCGTCCTTGGCCAGCAGGCCGCCGCCCCACACGATGTGGGCCATGGGCACATAGCTGAACGTGAACCACAGCACCGAGAACACCAGCACGGCGGAGAACTTGATGCGCTCGGCGAAGGAGCCGACGATCAGCGCCACGGTGATGGCCGCGAACGTGCCCTGGAAGGCCACGAACACATATTCAGGGATGGTGGTCAGCGCGCCGAAGGTCTCGGGCGTGACGCCCTTCAGGAAGACCTTGTCGAATCCGCCGAAGAAGTTGCCTTCGCCGGAGAACGTCAGGCTGTAGCCGTAGATGGCCCACAGGATGCTGATCAGCGAGAAGATCACGAAGACCTGCACCAGCACCGACAGCATGTTCTTGGAACGCGCCAGGCCGCCATAGAACAGCGCCAGGCCCGGGATCGTCATGAGGATGACGAGCAGCGTGGACGTCAGCATCCAGGCCGTGTCGCCCGAATCGAGCTTGGGCACGGGAGCCGCTGCAGCGGCGGCAGGGGCTTCTGCGGGAGCTGCCGCCGGCGCGTTGGCCGCGGGTGCTTCGACCGCGGGGGCCGCGGCAGTGGCCGGGGCTGCGCTGGCCGCAGGATCGGCGGCGGGCTGCTGGGCCAGGGCCAGGGAGCCCCCGACCCACATGCCCAGCCCGAGAACGAAGGAAGCAAATAGTTTTTTCATGGACGATGCTCTTCTTTCTGATGCACGCGCGCCTTAGAGCGCGTCCTTGCCGGTCTCGCCGGTACGGATGCGCACGACCTGCTCGACGTCGTAGACGAAGATCTTGCCGTCGCCGATCTTGCCGGTGCGCGCCGCGCTCTCGACCGCTTCGATCACGCGCTCGACGAGGTCGTCGGACACGGCCGCTTCGATCTTGACCTTGGGCAGGAAATCGACCACGTACTCCGCGCCGCGGTACAGCTCGGTGTGGCCCTTCTGGCGGCCGAAGCCCTTGACTTCGGTGACGGTGATGCCTTGCACACCGATGGCCGACAAGGCCTCGCGGACCTCATCGAGCTTGAACGGTTTGATGACCGCTGAGACGAGTTTCATGACGGGCTCCTCAGGAACGAGATTCAGAATGCGTACTTCAGGCCGACCACGACCGTGGTCTTGCCCGTGAACTTGCCGCTGGGCGTGACGTACAGCGCCTTGTCGGCGTCGGTGGCGATCAGGGCGGCCGACGCGGACCAGCCATTGCCCAGGTCCTTGCCCAGCGTCAGCGCGTAGTCCGTGTAGGAGTAGTCGCTGTAGTTCTTGACCTTCTGGTAGCCGACGTGCGGCGTGAGCGACCAGCCACTGCCCAGGTCGAACGCGGCGGACAGGTCCAGGTAGTAGCTGTTCTTGCTGTCGTCAAAGCCGAACAGGTCGCTGATGGCATGCGAGTACTTCAGCGTGAACATGCTGTAGGTCACCGCGCCATAGAGCTCGGTGGTGTTCGGGCTGGACACGAGGTCATGGCCCGGATACTGGTAGCGCAGCACGCCCACGTCGTAGCCGATCGCGCCGGCCGTGCCCTTGTAGCCGCCGTAGAAGTCCATCTCGACCGGTGCATCGCCGCCGGCGTCCTTGACCCATTTGATCGTGGTCGCCCAGGTGCCCACGTAGAAGCCGCTGGAGTGCGCGAAGTCGATGCCGCCCTGCACGGCGGCCTGGTGGCGCGACTGCGAGATGCCGCGGTAGCGGTAATCGGTCACGACACCGGCGTTGAAGCTCAGCGTGTAATCCGGCTGGGGTGCTGCGGTTTGTGCGAACGCGGTGCCCGACAGGGCAAGCCCGGCGAGGATCAGGCTCTTGTGGATGCTCACGGTCATGGGTCGTTCTCCGGGATGTAAGAAATAAGTGGCGCGGCAAGCCCAATGCACGGAGCGTGCCAATTGCAACAGCCGGTGCAGCGCGCCGCCGCCCGGGGAGGCCAGCCGGCCCAGGCGCCGCACGGCCCGCGCTTTGGCACCGAGTTGGTGCATGTCCGGGGTGGCGGCGCCGTCCCGCGTGGCCGGGCACCGAAAGAGGGAGGAATTGCGCGATGAGCCTGTCTTTGGTGCAAAGCCGCGTGCTCGAAGGCCTGCAAGCCGTGCCCGTCACCGTCGAGGTGCATCTAGCCAACGGCCTGCCCAGCTTCACGCTGGTGGGCCTGGCGCACACGGAGGTCAAGGAAGCGCGTGAGCGCGTGCGCTCCGCGATCCAGAACGCGGGGTTGTCGTTTCCTCACAACAAGCGCATCACGGTCAACCTGGCGCCGGCCGACCTGCCCAAGGACTCGGGCCGGTTCGACCTGCCGATCGCGCTGGGCATCCTGGCGGCCAGCGGACAGATCGATGCCACGCGGCTCGCCGGCCACGAGTTCGCCGGTGAGCTGTCGCTGTCAGGCGCGCTGCGGCCCGTGCGCGGCGCGCTGGCCCTGGGGCTGGCGCTGCAGGCCCAGGGTGCCGCGCCCGCCCTGGTGCTTCCGCCAGGCAGTGCCGAGGAGGCTGCGCTGGTGCCAGGCGTGCGGGTGTTCCGTGCCCGGCATCTGCTCGACGCGGTCGCGGCCCTGCAACCCGGACCCGCCGCGCCCGCAGGCGAAGGCTGGACCGCGCTGGCGCCCACGCCGCTGCCGCAGCCGGCAGCCCACCCCGACCTGGCCGACGTGAAGGGCCAGGCGGGCGCGAAGCGCGCGCTGGAAATCGCGGCGGCCGGCGCGCACAGCCTGCTGCTGGTCGGCGCGCCGGGCTGCGGCAAGTCCATGCTGGCCCAGCGGTTTGCGGGCCTGCTGCCGCCCATGCGCACCGACGAGGCGCTGCAGAGCGCGGCGCTGGCCAGCCTGGCCGGCGGCTTCTCGATGGCGCAATGGATGGTCCGGCCCACACGCAGCCCCCACCACACGGCCAGCGCGGTCGCGCTGGTGGGCGGTGGCTCGCCGCCGCGGCCCGGGGAGATCTCGCTCGCGCACCACGGCGTGCTGTTCCTCGACGAACTGGCCGAATTTCCGCGCGCCGCGCTCGAGGCCTTGCGCGAACCGCTGGAGACCGGGCGCATCGTGATCGCGCGCGCGGCACGGCACGCCGAGTTCCCGGCCCGCTTCCAGCTCGTGGCGGCCATGAATCCCTGCCCCTGCGGCTACCTGGGCGCCGCGCACCGGGCCTGCCGCTGCACGCCGGACCAGGTCGCGCGCTACCAGGCCCGGCTCAGCGGGCCCTTGCTGGACCGCATCGACCTGCACCTGGAACTGGGCGCGCTGTCGCCGCAGGAGCTGCTGGACGCCGCACCCGGCGAGCCCAGCGCCACGGTCCGCATGCGCTGCACGGCCGCGCGCGACCGCGCCCTGCAGCGCCAGGGCAAGAACAACCAGGATCTGTCAGGCCAGGAGCTGGAGCACCGGGCCTTGTGCAGCGCCGGGGCCAGCGCATTCCTGCACGGTGCGGCGGCGCGCCTGGGCTGGTCGGCCCGCGCGATCCACCGCACGCTGCGCGTGGCACGCACCATCGCCGACCTGGCCGACAGCGATGCCGTCGAGGCGGTCCATGTGGCCGAAGCCGTGCAGTACCGCCGCGCCTTGCGCGCGCCGGGCGGTCAGTGAGCCGCGTGCGCCGGGATCAGGCGCGTGTGGCGGTGGCCTGCACCGTGCCCTCGGAGGCACGCGCCTGCGCCATGGCGGCATGCAGCATGTAGGCCGTCTCGATCTGCGCATGGACTTCATGCCAGATCGGCCGCACGATGGAGCGCAGCGTGCCGTAGACCTGCGAGACGCGCAGCAGCGACGGCACCCGCAGCCCGCGGTGCTCCACGGGGGCACCGACGGCCCGGACCTCGACGCCCAGGCGCGCGAAATGCCGGGCCAGGCGCGGTTCGGTCAAGGTGAACAGGTATTCCACGCCCTGGCGCTGGGCCAGGGCCACGGCGCTGAAGTACAGCGCGCACGGGATGTTCGGGAAACGCGCCGCCGGGCTGCCCCCGCTGTCCTGCTCGGACAGGGTGACGGCGCGTTTGCACTCGCCCTTGCGGCGGCGGAACTCGCCCATCACGGCCAGGCGGGACACCTCGGCGATCTGGTGACGCGGCAGCTTCGCGGGATCGATGATGCTGCGGTCCAGCGTGTCGCGGCAGACCACCTCGAACGGCAGCGGCTGCTCCGGCGCCCCAGGGTTGGCGAGCACCAGACGGGTGCATCCTACCGGGCGCACGGGTTCGCCGGGCGCATGCGTGCGCACGATGCAATGCAGGGAATGCGGGTCGTAACGGTCGGTTTCGCGCTGGTCGGCACGCACGGGCTCGTAGTTCAGCTCGCGTGCATAGACGTCGTGGCGAATAAAATACACCTCGTCCAGCGAACGTTGGTCTAGCGCAGGCGCAACACGGAAATACTGGCCAAAACGCTCATTGGGCCGAAGTGCGGACGAAATCTTCATAGTTTTTGCGCAAGCGCAGATTGCATGCGAGCCAAAAAATTTGTAGGACGATGCTAATGTCTTTTGCAGGACGAGAGCGCTACAAAGTGTCAGAAGGCGTGAACAGTCCACTTGCTTATTCGTGCGACTTGTAGTTGTTCCAATTGACCGAATTTCGCGCAAATGGCATACAAGCAACCGCGTCACTCGCGATCAATCAGCGCACCGTGCGCTGCACACAAAAAACAACAGGCCGGTCCCGCAAGAGACCGGCCTGTTGTTTTTGAGAGCTGAGCCACGCCGTGTCGCGCCGGTGGCAGACCGGCGCGGGGGCCTCAAGGCTGCCCGGTCGCGACCCAGCCGTCCCTCAGGTCCTCAGATCGGGCCCCAGGCTGCCGATCCCGTAGCACGGCGACACAGAACCACACCAGCCGTTGGACTTGTCACCAAAGCGGTGCACGCTGGGGCGCGTCAACCCCGAACGGCCACGGCGCGGTTGTGCGCCTGGGCCACGCCACCCTGCACCAGCACGGGCGTGCCGACGGCCAATGCCTGGCCCTGCTCCAGCGTGCGGATGCTGCCGTCGTCCATGCGCACGCGCACCACGTAGTGCGTGTTCTGGCGGACCCGCTTTTCCACCTCGTTGCCGGCCCAGCCGCCGCCGACCGCGCCCAGCACCGTGGCCACGGCGCGGCCGGTGCCGCCACCGACCTGGTTGCCCAGCACGCCGCCGACCACGCCGCCGGCCACGACACCGACACCGCTGGCGGGCGCAGCGCGCTGCACGGCATTGACGGACAGCACGGTGCCGCAATCCCCGCACACCGTTGCGGGCGCGCGCACCACCGGGCTCGGTGCCGCAACCGGCGCCCGCACGACAGGCGCCGGTGCCGGCTTGCTGGTCTGCGCCACGGCCGGCGTCGGTGCGCCCTGGCTGGGCTGGCCGTCGAACGGGACGAAGCCATGGGCGACCGGGGGCTCGCCCGCTGCCGGCGCGCCACCGGGCAGGTGCATGCCGATCAAGGTGCCGCCCAGACCGGCGACCGCGACCGACAGAATGCCGACGGCGAGCCACAAGGAGCGTTTGCTGGCAACGACGGTGGGGGAAGCTTGGTGTTCTTGCATGGGTATTCCTGAGCCGGACGCATCCATGCGCCCGTGGAGCCAAGACTACGCAGCAGGCGTCGCACACCGATGTCGGCTTTGTAAGCCGCCGTAAAAAGCTCGCAGCCCCCGCCCACCTACGGGGAGGCCTGCCGGCTCCTCAGAGCTGCGGCGCCAGCGCCCGCTCCAGCTCGCTGACCGCCACGCCACGTCGGCGCGCGAGGTCTTCCACCTGGTCCTGGCCGATCTTGCCGACGTTGAAGTAGGTGCTGTCGGGGTGGCCGAGGTAGAAGCCGCTCACGCTGGCGGCCGGCGTCATGGCCCAGCTGTCGGTCAGGCCCATGCCGATCTCCTCGCAGTGCAGCAGCGCGAACATGTCCTTCTTGACGCTGTGCTCGGGGCAGGCCGGGTAGCCCGGCGCGGGGCGGATGCCGCGGTACTGCTCGCGCACCAGCTGCTCGTTGTCCAAGGCTTCGTCCGCCGCATAGCCCCACAGGTCGGTGCGGACGCGGTGGTGCAGGCATTCTGCAAAGGCTTCGGCCAGCCGGTCGGCCAGGGCCTTGAACATGATGGCCGAGTAGTCGTCCAGATCGTCGACGAAGCGCTTCTCGCGCGCCTCGGCGCCGATGCCGGCCGTGACCGCGAACATGCCGGCGTAGTCGGCCACGCCGCTGGCCGCCGGTGCCACGAAGTCGGCCAGGCAGCGGCTGGGCCGCGGCACGCCGTCGATGACCTGCTTTTCGGTCTGCTGGCGCAGGCCATGCCAGGTCAGCGCGGTCTGCTTGCGCGTCTCGTCGGTGTAGAACGCGATGTCGTCGTCGTCCACGCTGGCCGCCGGGTACAGCGCCACGATGCCGTTGGCCGTGAGCCAGCGGCCTTCGATGATCCGCTGCAGCATGCGCTTGCCATCGCTGAACACGCGCTGCGCCTCGGTCCCGACGATCTCGTCCTTGAGGATGGCCGGGAACGGCCCCGCCAGGTCCCAGGTCTGGAAGAACGGCCCCCAGTCGATGTACCTGGCCAGTTCTGCGAGGTCGAAGTTCTTGAACACGCGCCGGCCGATGAACTTGGGCCGGGTCGGCGCGTAGGCCGCCCAGTCGATGGGCGTCTTGTTGGCGCGCGCCTTGGCCAGCGGCCACAGCGGCACCTGCTTCTTGTTGGCGTGCTGCAGCCGCACCTTGTCGTAGTCGGCGTTGAGCTCGGAGATGTAGGCGCTGGCCTGGTCGGACAGCAGGCTCTGCGCCACGCCCACGCTGCGCGAGGCGTCGGGCACGTAGACCACAGGGCCTTCGTAGTGCGGCGCGATCTTGA
Organism: Pseudorhodoferax sp.; assembly: GCA_035544335.1. GTDB lineage: Bacteria > Pseudomonadota > Gammaproteobacteria > Burkholderiales > Burkholderiaceae_C > Pseudorhodoferax. Next base: position 139 of record DATKFT010000025.1, on the reverse strand, counting down.
CGGCCGTGTGCACGCGGCTCGTGGTGGCACCACCGATCAAGAGCGGGATCTTCCTGATGCGGAAGTGCTCGTCCTTCTGCATCTCGCCGGCCACGTACTGCATCTCTTCGAGGCTGGGCGTGATCAGGCCCGACAGGCC